>JANYEU010000362.1 GCA_025362915.1 Chitinophagaceae bacterium
GTTCTTGTCCGGATATCTCCAGCCCAGTTGCAGCGGTGCCTGCGTCCGGATCGTCGAACGTGGCATGCGTTTTTACCGCCTCATAATCAAACCTAAACGATGTGTCTTTTTTATCTCTCATAATTTATCCTGTTAAAGGTCTAATTTTATTTTGACCTTGACACAGTTTAAATTACACCCTCTTAAGAAAAGCTTAAAAAAAACCTTTTAAGGCATAAATTTCAGCGCGATGGCTTAAAAGGTATCTTTTTCGCATAAAATTTCAGCGCAACAGGCTAAAAGGAGTCTTTTTGCCATGAAATTTCTGTGCGATGACTTAAATGTTGTCTTTTATGCAGAAAATTTCTGCGCGATGGCTTAAATGCCACCTTTTAAGGTAGAAATTTCAGCGCGATAGGTTAAAAGGTTTTTTTTAAGCTTCAAATATCAGTGCGATGGCATAAAACCGTTCTTTAAGGGAATGAATGCTATTGCAATGCATTAATCAAACAATTTTCAAGGGTAATTTTCACAGATTAACCCTTATTTTTTCAATTATTAAATAAAAAAAATGAAAAATACTTTGTTCATGGAATTTTTTTCCAATCAGTTCAATCCAAAGCGCATTATCGATTCACGCTTGCAAACCTTTGTACGCTTTGTTATTGCAGCATTGACACTAACCAATCCCCTTGGCGTTTTCGACGACGTTATCCTCAAACTCACCAATGCGTACAGCACCTATTTTGGAGATTTCAATGCAAAGTCCATCGACAAATCAGACGCCACTGGCTACACCGTTGGTCAGAAGGATGCCATTCAGGCATTTATAGACGCTGTTCATGCGGATTATTTTTTAATCGCTTCCAAGTTTTCGAAGGGTTCTGCTATTTATAAACAATTTTTTTCGAAGGGATTGGATGAGTTTAACAATGTTACTTTGGGAAACATCCTGCAACTGGCACACCGGATGACGGTGAAGGCAAACCAGTACAAAGCGCAACTGGGCGGTGCACCTTTTGCTGCAAAATATGCTGGCCTCGAAACAGATATTACCACCACAATGGGTATCCAAACCACCAGCAACACGACTGTGAAAACGGCGGCAGGTACGGTAAAAACAAGCAGGGTACCTGTGGAAAATGCACTGATGACGGCGATGTTTTCGGTAGGAAAACAATTTTTTCCAGACATTACCAAGTGCCTCACTTATTTTGACTTTAGCCTGCTGTATGGCGATGGCACCAACCCTACGGTGCTGAAATCGGGTTCGATATTGGCGCATACCACGCTTTTGTGTATTGGCGATTTGATTGTGCCTAAAAGTATTTTTACATTGAAGAATAAATCAGATTTGCCTCAACAATATTTTGGCGCACACGTTCTTAATGGAGTGATGGTAGGCGTGGCAATTGATGTGCCAGCGCATTCTGAAAAAGAAGTGCCTTATGCGGAGTTTGGTTCGGCAGACATGCTCTTTTTGTACATAAAAAATGTTACGGACTTTGCCGGCAAATGGGAAGTGAGTATGCAAGTGGGGAAATAGGCTTTCAGTTATTAGTGGTTGGTTGTTAGTGGTTAGTCCGTGTTTTACACACCTATTGCTTCAACTAACCACTAATAACTTACCACTAACCACTATTTCAAGGCAGTATTCCCTAAATTTGTCAGACATCACTTTTGTTTAAAAGATAATCCTACAAGTTTTAGATAACTGGATTGAAAGGCATGAAACGATTTCTACTTTTTATAATAATGATTCTTGGATTATTCAACGCCGTTGAAGCCAAACACTTAAAAGGCGGTTGGATACAATATGAATATCTGGGTGTGGGTGCTTCGCCCAATACATCGAAGTATAGAATTACTGTAAGGCAATACCTCGACATAAGTTCGTCGGGTGGGCAGATAGATGGGCAGATATTTTTAGGCGTATTTGATGCTGCCACCAATGCCATGTACAATACCTATACAATAGATTCTGTTAATAATGGTAGTGTTATCCTTGATAAAAAATCTTACAATGCCTGCATCGTACCGAAGCCCAGGGTAGCTTACCTGATAAATAAATATGTTGCCATTATTGATTTGCCCGATAATAGTGCTGGCTATATACTTGCCGTGCAGCGGTGTTGCAGAATTGCCGGAATTATAAATGTAGTGCAGTCCAACAAAGTAGGGGTTACTTACAGTAATAAGATACCAGGGTTGATAAATGGCGTAAGCTACAGAAATAACAGTAGCCCAAGCTTTGTACAGAAAGACACGGTATTGCTTTGCTACGATTCTCCATTTACATTCGATTTTAGTGCCACCGATGCAGATAAAGACTCTTTGGTGTATAGTTTTTGCGATGGATTGCTTGGAGGAGACGATGGAAATAGAACGGGTCAAGGCGTAGGGGCATCTCCTAATCCGCCAGCAAATCCACCATTTATAAGCATTCCATACAACTCTCCTTTGTATGATGGGGGCTATCCTCTGGGTGCTAATGTAACCATCAATCCAAAAACAGGTATCATTTCTGGCACAGCACCAAGCCAAACAGGCGATTATGTGGTGGCGGTATGCGCACAGGAGTTTCGGCATGATACATTGATTGGAACAACTAAAAAGGAAATTCACATCACGGTTGCCAACTGTTCCTTAAAAGCTGCCAAGCTAAATCCACAATATATAAACTGCGATAACTTTACTTTTCATTTCTTTAATGAATCATCCAATTCAACCATTAGCAGTTATACCTGGATTTTTAGAGACTCTCTTAGTAATGTTCCCCCTATTTCGCCAGATACTTCGTATGATGCCACACCAGTGCATGTTTATAAGGATACAGGAGTTTATAATCTTTCATTGTTGGTAACATCTTCTGGAGGATGCCTGGATTCTGCCAAGTCATCAGTACGTGTATATCCGGGCTTTAAGGCAAAGATTTTAATAAAGGGAAGCTGTATTCAGACGCCTTACAGTTTTATAGATTCTTCGTATAGCAAGTATGGAACATTGACCAATTGGAGCTGGAATTTTGGAGAACCCACGGTTACTACCGATACATCGTCACTTCAGGATCCTACTTATCTATATACTACAAGTGGGCAAAAAACAGTGAAGTTTGTGGTGCAAAATAGCAATGGCTGCATGGATAGTACCACCCAAACATTGAATGTTAAGGATGTGCCAGTATTGATATTGAATCCGCGGACTACACTTATTTGCAATGCAGATACCATACAATTATCTGCCAGCGAACAAGGTTCTACCGGTAATGAAACCTTTAAATGGACCTCTGTAGATTCTATCATCAACCCTAATACACCAAACCCTTTTGTTTATCCGAAAGACACGGCTATTTTTTATGTAACCATGACGGATTCTGGTTGCGTGGCAAAAGATTCGGTTATCGTAAATACAGTGCCACAGATAACGGTAGAACTTGGGTCGGATACAAGTATTTGCAGAACAGATTCCATACAACTCAATCCTATAACACGCGGGAATGGCTTTGTTTGGACAAGTAGTACGCCGGGCGATACAACGGCTACAGGTAGTAGTCCTTGGGTGAAACCATTGGTAAATACCACATATACCTTGCAGGCAAATCTTAATAATAAATGCTTTGCCAGTGATACCATAGTGGTGAATGTAAATCCTTACCCTTTTGCTGATGCGGGCAATAATGATTCTATTTGCTACGGTAATAGTGCACTAATTCACGCATCCATTGTGGCGGATAAGTTTACTTGGTCTCCCACTACAGGTTTATTGGATGG
>JANYEU010000474.1 GCA_025362915.1 Chitinophagaceae bacterium
GCAATACACGTCTAAAATGAAGATGCGTAATGTGCCAATATTGCAAAAATACTTTGCTGCCAGTCAGACGGCACCAGTTTATATGTCCCTCGGGTTTGCAGCGTATATATTATTTATGAAAAGCACCAAGAATGCAGATGGTAAATATGTGGGCATTGTGAATGGTAAGGAATATACCATTACTGATGATTATGCACCGGTATTGAGTGGCTATTGGGCAGATGCTGATGCAGCTTCTGTTGTTGATCTGGTTTTAAAAGATGTAAGTCTTTGGGATATTGACCTGTCGGCATTTACTGTCTTTAAAGATGCTGTAACCAAGCAATTGGAATCATTAATAAATAATGGTTTCGAAGCAACTGTAGGTAGTCTATAATAATCAAAAGTCAAAAGTCGATAGTCAAAAGTAAACTTTCGACTTTTAACTTTTGACTATCGACTTAAAAGAAAGAGGCTGTAGTAAGGGTTTAATCCTTGTACAGCCTCTTTTGCATTTAGTAGTTGTTGCGGCAAATCTTTTCGTTTAAACGAAAAGCAAAACATTATTATTGTGTATCAACCTTTGCTTTTAAATAGGTTGCAATGCTTGATGGTAGGTTGGTAAACAAGTGATAACCTGTTGCAGATTCAATAGCATTTACGCTTGTACGGTATAACTTCCAGTTACTGTTTATGGTATTGATGTTTGGTGTATTTACGGTAATTACCCTTGCAGAAGTATCTATCCTGTTCAAGTCGTTATTACCGTTTGAAATCAATACAACCACTTTCCAAATGTTTGATGGTACTGCCACATGTCCATTATCAATTGTGTAAGTAACGCCCCCATTGGAGCCTGTTCCGCCCGAACCATAAGAGCCCATTACGATAAACGCTTCCATACCGGCTGTTATTTGTGTACGGATATAACTTTCCATACTAGACCATGTTTGTTCGTTATTGTTTGGTGCTTGCGGCATCATATTACTCATCAAGAAGGTTGAAGAGTTATAATCACTGTTTAGCGTCCTGTCAGCCGAAGGGCAGTTATGTCCCCTGTCAAACCCAGTTCCTACATAACTGTTTTGATTTACCCAATACCAAGAAGCAGGTAAGGTGCTATCTCTTCTAAAGTTGTTTAGCCTATCAGTTGATCCTATATCTCCACTATACAAATGCCAGCTAACCCAGTTTGGTTTACCCTTAGTGCTATTATAAGATAGCGTATAATACGGAGGTTTTGCCATTAGGTAGTTAGTCGTACTATCTATTGTAAAGGCTGCATTGGTAGGATTACCCAATAGCAAATTGTCATTATCAGGAACGGTTACAACAGAATATGGGTTGATGGTTATGTTGTCAATATTGATACGGTTTGTTCCACCAGATGCTTTTAATATCTGAAAACGTATATTGCCGTTCACATTTACTGTAAATGTTACTGTGTTTAATGTTGTAGATGAGGTGGTAACGGTGCTGCCCACTTGGTAATAAGAGCTACCATTGTTTGTAGAAGCCATCAACTGCCAGGTAGATGAACCATCTGTACCATAAAGTGCATGATCCACAGTTACGGTGGATGCACTTGTTACATTGAAATTCATGGTAACGGTTCCTACATTCCTGATACGTGCTGATGCAGTTCCGGTTTTAACATCAGACGTTGACGTGCCAATCAAGGCATCATTCATGTTCCAAGAACCAGTTGTCAGGGTAACGTCGGCGGCGGCATAGGAAGTTTTGCTGCCAGTTTCGAATGTTTCATCAAAGGTGGTTGAAAAAAGAGAAAGCCTAGGCTTGGGGTTGATAACGCGGCTGGAACCTGTTGACGACTCATTTGTTTTTGTACATCCCGACAAAATAAGGGTTGAAGTGACGATGAGAACCAATAGTTTTTTCATTGTTAAATTATTTTTAGCGAATATATAACAATTGCAGATATTATTATTATAAACAAAAAAAATAAATATTATTCATTGAATAGCATGATAATTAAATAAATTGTATAAAAAAGCATAACTTTTTGAATGCTGCACGAAAGGTTCTTCTGTTTTATTGTATATGCAAGTACTGTGTTTTGCCATTTTGTTAGCTTTTATCACGCTTTAAAAAGTTACTCATCAGTTTATTACAGAATATCGGTTAAAACTGTAGGGTATAAGGTAATTTCCAACTATCATTTCTAATCGCCTACCAGTATTCTATGCCCATAATAATCTTCTGTCACAAAATCACGGCTGCCATAAGCCCATTTGGAAAGTTAGCGACTCATGGAAATGGATTGTATATTATTGCCGGAGGCTATGGTTTCTGATGGCTACGGCAGCAATGGTGGCACTAATACTACCAGTATAAGTTAATGATGTAAAGAGGGTTACAGCCAGTACAAGGGTTGTTGCAGTAGATATAACTAATAATCAAAGTGTAGATGCCCAAGGACTATTATAGAGTATCTGTTGATGGTATTGAAGCAATTACAGGTTATGATTTCTTTAGTAATGTATCTACAAGTATACAGGCAGTGATTGAGGGTTCGGTAGATACAGGACCAACACAGTAGGAGTTGAGAGTTGATAATTAAAACCAGAAAGAAGCATTTATGCTGGAATCTTTGAAAGTTGAATTGAAGTAAAAACTCTTTACCTTAACCATTACCAATACTTATTTTTCCTAAAATTAAACAGGAACAACCTGATCTTTATCTTCATTAAGTAAGGCACCGACTTATTTTAATATACCCACCGAATATCTTTATGGATACCAGATTTTATTTATCCGCTTGATGGAAAATATATTTTGGTTGAAATATATTCTCATTGGGTTGATATAAATTTTACTTATGCCAATAATATTCTCATTGGGGCAAAATATATTTTCCGTGGGTTGATATAAAATATATTTGGCTTGATATATATTCTTCGTGGCTAGACATATATTCTCATTGGCTTGACATAAATATGTTTAGGTTGATATATATATATCGTGGGTTGATATATATTTTAATTCTACCCAAATATTTAGGGTATACCCTTATTAAGTTTTTCATTCTACCCAATAATAGTACTCCACATAAGTATAGACATTACCCTTAAAAAAAGGCTGCCTCTACAATTAAGTAAAGACAGCCAAAACGGGTAACAAACAATAGTAACCGTGGGGTGTGAATTATATATGACCGATACGCTTGAGCGGTATGTGCTGAACAGGTGCCAATACCAATGGAATTTTCTCTATATCGGTATCGCTCCAATCAAGTCCGAATGCTTTTTTATCGGACTGTGCCAAGCTGCCTATGGCAAAATAGGAGTTTAATATAAAGCCTTCCTTAAGCGAGAATTCATTTTCTACCGAAAGGAAACGCTTAATGATAACATACCTGATATCGCCAGAAATATTGTGCTTGTTAAACGCAACTTCACTGGCATTGGCATCCACATTCAATTCATGGTGTTCTACCATATCCTCCATTACCTTTTTGAACAACAAATGTATTCTAGGTTGGATACGGAAACCGAGCTTGAATTCAATCCTTATTATCTTGTCATGCTCTATTTCTACCACCTCGTATTCCATTGTGTACGGATCATCGGCTCTTTCAATATGTAGAAACCAATATACATCGGCACGCTTTGGTCTTTTGGTCAGGATAGATTCCATCACCCTTTTTTCAATGGCTTTCTTGTTATTTGCCTTGGTAAGGTACACCAAATGGGTGGCATATTTAGGCTCATCATGGTTAACGCTCAATTCATCAAGGGCAGGAATATAATTGGCCAAACTATCAAACTGTAAGAACCTATTGGTAATCTTTTTGGCCTTAAACCAGATATACATTACGAATATGAGGGTAATTTCGAAGATAAGGAACGGCCACCTGTTCTTTATTTTTGATACATTGGCAAGAAAGAAAGAAAACTCTACCGTTAAGAATACCGCAAGGATCAAGAAAACGAGCGGCTGCATCCACTTCTTTACAAACTTCATATAATAGAACATCAATAGTGTTGTCATCAACATGGCAACTGTAATGGAGAAACCATAAGCTGCCTGCATCTTTTCAGAATCCTGAAAGTACAACATCATACCTACACAACCGCCCCATAACAACCAGTTGATGCTGGGTATATATATTTGTCCCCTGATATTGGTAGGAAACTTAATGGTAATCTTTGGCCAGAAACCCATGCTGACAGCCTCACTGATAAGGGTAAAAGAACCACTTATCAATGCCTGACTGGCAATGATGGTAGCCAATGTAGAAATAATAATACCGGGCAATAAGAACCAATGGGGCATCATCTCGAAGAAAGGGTTAAGCCCGGTTACGCCTTTCATTACCAGAAACTTATTGTGCAAGGCATCTTGAAACAACTCAGGATTATCGCTGCGTAACATCCAAGCACCCTGTCCAAAATAATTTGCCAACAAAGCCAGCTTTACAAACAGCCAACTTACCTGGATATTCTTTTTACCACAGTGTCCCAAATCAGAATACAATGCTTCCGCACCGGTGGTACACAAGAACACGGAACCCAATATCAAGAAGCCACCAACCTTATGATCCATCAATAATTCGATACCATAATAAGGATTTATTGCGGCGAGGATTTGCGGATAATGGGCGATATTAACAACACCCAAAAACATAATCATGGCAAACCAAACACACATGATAGGGCCGAACGAACTACCTACTACCTTGGTACCAAACTGCTGGAAGAAGAACAAGAGGGAGATAATGGCAATCACAATACCGATGGTCAGTGTATTGCCCGGAACAATGATGCTTTCCAATCCTGGAACACCGTTCAGTCCTTCAATGGCAGAAGCCACAGAGATGGGCGGCGTAATAATACCATCGGCCAACAACGTACCCGCACCTACGATGGCAGGGAAATATAGCCAGTGACGGTAACGCCAGACGAGGGCATATAAGGAAAAGATACCGCCTTCGCCTTTGTTATCAGCTTGAAGAGTAAGTAAAATGTACTTAAAAGTTGTTTGCAGGGTAAGCGTCCAAAACACACATGATACGCCGCCATAAACGAGGGCGGGATCAATTTTGTTTGCACCGATGATGGCACTGAACACATAGAGCGGGGAAGTTCCGATGTCGCCGAAGATGATGCCGATAGTAACTAAAAGACCTGCCGCAGTAACTTTTTTTAAATTAGGATTCATACACTTTTGCTTCTAGTAAAATTTAATGTAAACAAAAAAGGTTGAATCATACGGCGCAATAATCTTGTTAGCAACCAATAAAATGCCATTTTGGGGGAGTTATTGTCTTTTTGGTGTGTAGTGGGTATTGTCAAACTGAAAAAAAGTAGAAACATATTTTCATAATAAAAAGTATGCCCTATCAATACCACCCCATTTTGAAATGATTATTTTCATTTTGATATGGTTGCGCTAAATGTAGAAGAAAAATTTACCACATAGGCACAGTAGGCACATCAGCTTTAAGCAAGCAAAAGAAAGGACACATAGAAAATCTATTCTATAGTATTTTCTATGTGCCCTTAAAGTGCAACATCTCTTTCTAAGATTATTTCTTTTCTATGTGTCTATTGTGTCTATGTGGTAAATATTCCTCAGTTAATCTTGTATTCTTCTATTTTTCTATAGAGTGTTGTCAGTCCAATATTGAGCAAGCGTGCAGCTTCAGTTTTATTTCCTTTGCAATGATTCATTACTCTTTGTATGTGCAACTTTTCTACACTAGCCAAATCGAAGGCAGACAATAACTTATTGCTATCCATCAGGTGAAGGGATTGCATATCGATGGGCAGGTCATTTATGGTTAATTCATCGCTTTCCGAAAGTATCACTGCCCTTTCCATCACATTCTTTAGTTCGCGAATATTACCCTTCCAGTCATGTTTTTGTAGATTAGATAAGAACTCATCGCTCATCTTGGTTATGTGACGGTTGATTTTATTGGCAAAGATTTCCAAGAAATGATGTGCAAGAACAGGAATATCCTTTTTTCTATCCCTCAAGCCTGGCAGATAAATGGTAAATACATTCAGCCTGTAATATAAATCCTCCCTGAATTTCCCTTCCTTTACCTCGGCTTGTAAGTCCCGGTTGGTGGCGGCAATAATCCTTATACTCACTTTGGTGGGCTTGGTATCACCTACCTTAATAAACTCACTTGTCTCCAATACACGTAGCAATTTACTCTGCAAGTCTATGTGCATTTCCCCTATCTCATCCAGAAAAAGTGTTCCTGTACTCGCCTCTTCTATTAATCCTTTCTTATCCTTTATTGCCCCTGTAAATGCCCCCGCCTTATGTCCAAATATTTCACTTTCCAATATCTCCTTACCAAAAGCACTACAGTTCAGAGCCATAAAAGGCTTGCCCGTACGCTTGCTGTTATTGTGTATTGCCTGGGCAAACACTTCTTTCCCGGTACCGGTTTCTCCCAATAATAATACGGTTGCATCTGTGGGGGCTACCCGCTTTGCCAAGTTTATGGCATCTTGTATAAGCGTAGAAGAGCCTAGGATACTATCAAAACTATAGCGTTTGCCTACCTGTTCTTCCAGATGTTCTATACGTTTTTGGAGGTTGACTTTCTCGTAGGCATTGTTCAATAAAGGGATAATCCTGTCGTTGTCATCGCCCTTCATTATATAATCAAAAGCACCATTTTTAATGGCTTTAACCCCATCTGCCACGTTGCCATAAGCAGTCAACAAAATGATTTCCACCGAGGGATAAACAGGCTTGATGATAGAGATAAAATCTACCCCATTACCATCAGGGAGTTTCACATCGCATAGTATGATATCAACCTCTCTGGTAGCCAAAAGTTTAGAGCCTTCTTTCAAGGTTCCTGCCTCAATTACATCAAAGCCCTCTGCCCTGATGATACGTGCCAGAAGGCTCCTCAATTTAATTTCATCGTCAATAACCAATACCTTTTTCAATGTGCCACTCATTTGATTCAAATGTAAGTACTCAATAATTAAACCTAAACTTTTGAAGGGGAATAAAGGAGGAATATAACCCCTTCGCTATCTGATTTCAATTAGATTTCTCCTTTCGTTACAATGACGTGTTTTTGTACGTGCCTGATTTGCCAACTTTTTTAAAAGTTGGTAAATCTAAATGTAGGGTGTCTGTTCAGTAGATTTGGCAACTTCTAAAAAGTTACCAAATCATGGCTCCACACGTCATTCCCATTTTTTTCTGGTGCGCCAGATGAGACATTCGAAATGACAGGAAAACCGAAGCAAACACTTTTGTTCTATAAAAATGTTTAGGTAAATTTAATCTAACTCTTTTCTATGCTCAAATCATCTTCTTATCAAACCCAAAAAACTGTTTGGAAGTCACTAATACTGAAATACATATAAATTCAAGTGAATTTACTCGTGTTGACGTGTCGTATGACATAAATTCAATTGAATTTACCCATCTTGTCGTGTCTTATGATATAAATTCAATTGAAATTATTCGTGTTGACGTGTCGTATGACATAAATTCAATTGAAATTATTCGTGTTGACGTGTCTTATGACATAAATTCACTTGAAATTATGTCATAAGACACCGTTGATGACATAAATTGTACTTTTTAACCCCATCTTACGAACTCGTATGACATAAAAGAGCTTTTTTCAATCTAACATTCGCCTTACACAGGGCATTTTTCGTGGTAATTAATCAACTCTATAGGCGTTCTTTCTATCTCAAATCCCTCGTAATAGGCTTTTACCTCATCCAAAATAGCTTCCACTTCTGCCACTTCCTTCACGGTAACCAGCCTGTTGCGGAACTCCTTTATATTGGGCAAGCCCTTTAGGTAATTGGCGTAATGTCGCCTCATTTCGTTGATGCCTACCAATTGTCCTTTCCATTCCACCGATCTGCGCAGGTGTTTCTTACTCACTTCCACCCTTTCCTCCAGCGTAGGGCTAGGCAATAACTGACCAGTTTTTACATAATGTTTTATTTCCCTAAATATCCACGGATAGCCAATGGCCGCCCTGCCTATCATGATACCATCCACCCCATACCTGTTCTTATATTCCAATGCCTTTTGCGGGCTATCAATATCTCCGTTACCAAAGATGGGTATGTGTATGCGCGGGTTGTTTTTCACCTTGGCTATCAGCGTCCAGTCTGCCTCGCCCTTATACATCTGGCTACGGGTGCGGCCGTGTATGGCAAGGGCCTTTATGCCGCAATCCTGCAAGCGTTCGGCAACCTCTTCTATGTTCTTGGTGTCATCATCCCATCCAAGGCGTGTCTTTACCGTTACGGGCAGATTGGTCGATTTTATAACGGCGGTGGTCAGTCTTACCATCAAATCAATATCCTTCAATACACCTGCTCCAGCACCCTTGCATGCTACTTTCTTTACCGGGCAACCATAATTAATGTCCAACAAATCAGGGTTGGTCACCTCCACAATCTTGGCGGCCATGGCAAGACTATCCTCATCGCCACCAAATATCTGTATGCCAATGGGGCGTTCATAATCAAATATGTCCAGCTTCTGCCTACTTTTTATGGCATCCCGTATCAATCCCTCGCTACTGATAAACTCGGTGTACATCAAGTCGGCACCATTGTCCTTGCAAACAGCACGGAATGGCGGGTCGCTTACATCTTCCATCGGTGCGAGTAGCAATGGGAAATCGGGTAATTCTATCTTATCTATTAGTACCATGTCATCTAGTTATGAGTTATGAATGATGAGTTATGAATGATAAATTATGAGTGATGAAGTAGAAGTAATTATTTCTTTTGGAATAATTCATAACTCATATTTCATATCTCATAACTCCGCCTATATCTTTGTTGAAAACGGCAAATTTACAAGCTAATTTATTTATGGAAGAACAAGAAGAATATTTACCGCCCTTACCACCCGAAGATGATGCGGTAATAATACCCGAAGAAACCATCGAAACCCCCATTTACCATAAGCCTGCCGGGATAAATTACTGGTCACAATTTGGGTTATTGCTAGGTCTTATCGGAGCGGGGGTGGTTGCAGGGAGCTTTGCATCGATTATAGTGGTGAAGGCCATGATGCCCCATGTAAGTTTATTTAGCCTTGATAAGGCATTATTGGATCCGGCCAATGCAAACGCCATGAAAGTGCTGCAACTGGTTTCCACGATATTGATGTTCTTTTTGCCAGCCTTTCTTTTTGGATTGATTGCTTACAAGAAGCCATTCCCGTATCTGGGATTCAACATAAACATATCGTGGAAACAAGCGGGATTGGTGGTTTTGATAGCATGGATGGCATTGTTTGTAGGTAGTGCTTTGGGCGATTTGAACGAGCGCATACCGATACCCAAGCACTGGCAAGACAAATTTAAAAAAGCAGAAGACGAATATAGCGAACAGGTATTTGCCATTGCCAAAATGGATAATGCAAAAGATTATATACTGGCAGTAATAATCATTGCACTGATACCCGCCATAGTAGAAGAAACTTTCTTTAGGGGCATGATGCAACGCTTTTTTACGGACTGGTTCCGCAATCCTTGGGTAGCCATCATATTTACCAGCATCATATTCAGTGCCATCCACATGAGTTATTACGGCTTTTTGGCAAGGGCAATGCTGGGTGTGGTATTGGGATTATTGTATTATTACGGCAAAAGTATTTGGTTAAATATACTGGCACACTTTCTTAATAATGCGGTGGCGGTTACCGCATTATATATTTTCTCCATGAAGGGAAAGTTAACAAAAGATGCCTTAGAGGATCATTTCCCGCTTTGGTTATGCCTGATAGGCTCGGTAACGCTGGTAGCTTTACTGATAAACTTTAAAAAGAAGAGTGAAGCATTCTTGGCTGAAAAAGAAACAATCAAACTTCAAAATGAATTCTACCGATGAAAGAATGGTATTTACTAATCAAGATCCGCAACTTTGCCGAAGCAAGCATTGTGCAAGGGATGCTGGAAGAAAACAATATACCCGTACAGATGCTGAACAAGAAAGATAGCGTTTATCATTTCGGCGATATAGAAATATATGTACCCGTTACCCTCAAGGATCTGGCAAAAGACTTACTAAATAATGCACTCTTAAACTAATTATGAGTTATGAATGATGAGTTATGAGTGCACAACTCAACTCATCATTCATAACTCATAACTCATAATTAAAAACATGGCTCTCAATATTCAAGTATTTAAAACACGGGCATTAACGGCAGTGATATTTGTGGCGGTAATGTTGGCAGGATTACTCTATAACCAATGGAGTTTCTTTGCATTGTTCACAGTCATCCATTTTGGTTGTTGGATAGAATACCAAAAGATAATTGCATTGATATATCCGGAATATAAAAAGACCACCCCCTTTCATCGTAATGTAATCATGCTGTTCGGCTGGTGTTTTGTGATGTATTGTACCGATTATACAAACAATTTATATTTCATTGGCAGGGTTTCGCTTCATGGTATCGGTTGGTACGGAATGATGCTATTTACCATTATATTTTGCTTGAATGAAATACTATTAAAGAAACAATTGGACTTAAAAACAATCGGCTATTCGTTGCTGGGGCTTGTCTATATTTCTTTAAGTTGGGGAATGATGATGCACCTGTTTGAAGCGTCGGTAAATGTATTGGATGGCTATGCAATGGGAAGCATGTTGCCAATGATATTGATTGCTTCCATTTGGATTAACGATACGATGGCTTATATGGTAGGTTCTTTTATTGGCAAAACGCCGCTCTCTTCTATCTCTCCCAAGAAAACATGGGAGGGTACCATTGGCGGTGCAGTACTGGCAATAGTTGTGGTAACATTTGCTTGTAAATACCTTTTCAATATCTCCAACATAAAACTACTACTCATCATCTCTACCACTGCTGCCATTGTGGGAACGTTAGGAGACTTACTAGAGAGCAAGCTAAAACGATTGGCAAACATAAAAGACAGCGGGCAGATAATGCCTGGGCATGGAGGCTTTCTGGATAGATTCGATTCTCTTTTAGTGGCTACACCTGTTGCTTGGTTGCTGTTAAAATTGTTTGTATTGTAAGCAAATACCTAACTTAGAATACTCGCTCCTTTGCTTCCTTAAGGTGAAGCGCTTTTGCTTAAATTCTTTGTGTTCTTTGCGTAATAACTTTGTGCCCTTTGCGGTTAATCTTTTCTTACAACTACTTGTAGGTAATCCCCACTTG
>JANYEU010000411.1 GCA_025362915.1 Chitinophagaceae bacterium
TTTTCCATTTAGAAAGCGGTATTCAAAGCACAATAACTTTTTGGGCAATTCATACTGGGGGGTAAAACATCCGTTTAATTTTCCTGGACCATTTTATACTGGCGAATCAGACACTTGTGGTACAGGTGAACCAGAAGCACCAAATAATGTAATGCAAGATGAGAATGGGAGGGAATTTATTTTTAGACAGCCTCAAACATTTGTAGAGTTATTAGGAGTTGTTGACGCAGCACAATTTGAACTTATTGACAGTTATTCATGTGACGGTAATAAATTTTGGACTTACTCTAACTGTATAGAATGGTGGAAAAATAGATTTGACTACATAGCAGAAATGAATAAAACTAAAAGTATAGAAGTAATAGGTGACAGCGTAAGTTTATTTGAAAACTATCTAAAAGGTGAAGCTGAAAAAGATTTGAAAAGATATTGCTATTTTTTGGAAAATGGAAATTATCCAAACATTGAAATAACTGCTTTACCACAGCTTGACTAAAAGCGAGCGTACACTCATCTAGCCCATGAATACCCCAACAGTGCAGTACTTCTCGAAAACCGGGGTGCTAGTTCATGACTCCAGCCATGGACTGTGATTGGTTACTTGGTTTAGCATAAGTGGCATATAATGCCACTCCACTCTGCAAAAAGGTATATTTGTATAAATACTTCAAATGCAAATAATACAATCCATTCAAAACAGAATATATACGATACGTGGCGAAAGGGTAATGCTGGATAAAGATTTGGCATTGCTGTACGAAACGGAAACTAAATTCTTGAACCTCTCAGTGAAACGGAATAGCAAGCGATTTCCTCCAGATTTTATGTTTCAGCTTACAAAAGAAGCGTATGAAGGATTACGATTTGAAATAGAAACCCTAGAACAAAATAACAACTTGAGGTTGCAAATTGAAACCTCAAGTTGGGGAGGTTCCCGTTATTTACCCTACGCATTTACCGAACAAGGCGTGGCGATGCTAAGTGGCATACTGAACAGCGATTAGGCAATAAATACCAATATTGCCATCATGCGGGCATTTATTGAATTGCGGAAAGTATTGCTGCAGCAACCGACATAAGGGAACACCTGCGGGAAATAAAAGAACGGATGGGCGAACACGACTCTCAACTGAACCAAATATATGATGCCATGGAAAACCTACTTGACGAAAAAGCCGCCCAAAGAAAATGGGATGATAGGCAACGGATAGGGTTTAACCAATAAAATTCAGCATGTTATATGCTATTTGTAAGCATCAAACACAGAGAGCTAAACTGAAAATTGTAAGCGAAGGAATACTTTTAAAAGCAGTCTAAAAATAATCGGGTATGTTTGTGAAATACAGGTTGATTAATAACTTACCGCTAAAAATAATTTTATGTTTAAAAATTTACCGATAATAATAGTGGAAGATGATCTTGATGACCAAGATTCTTTGAGGGATGCCTTTGAAAGGTTGAAGTACGAAAATGAATTAATTTTTTTTAATAATGGACAGGCTGCCCTCGATTTTTTGAACAATACTGACATACAGCCTTTTTTGATATTGTGCGATATCAACATGCCTAAACTTAACGGGTTTGACTTGCGAAGCAAATTGAGCACTAATCGTGCAATGGAGCTAAAGTGTGTACCCTATCTGTTTTTTTCTACGGCAAATAACCAAAAAGTTGTAGTGGAGGCATATGGCTTATCTGTACAGGGATTTTTTGTGAAACAGAATACAATATCGGAGTTAGAAAAAACCATTACCGTAATTATGGAATATTGGGCAAGGTGTACTTCACCAAGCAGTTTTTCCAACTAGCTGAGAAATAGTAAACTCTTATTTGAATGACTAAACAATTCTTACAGAATCTTTTTGCAATTGCCCTCATTTGCTTATCTGTAACAACCTTACATGCACAAGTATCCAAATCGCAAAGCATTCTTTTTATTGGCAATAGCTTCACTTTTGCGCATGGTTCGCCGGTGCAATTCTACCATCCACAATCTGTAACTGATTTAAACAATACCAAAATTGGCGGGGTACCTGCACTTTTTAAAACATTTACGCAAGAGGCAGGACTAAATTTTGCCGTAAGCCTAGAAACTTCGCCAGGAAAAAATCTTGATTTTCACTTGAAAGAAAAAGCGGATGTGATTGCCAAACCATGGAATTATGTAGTGATGCATGGATATAGCACATTAGATAAGGATAAACCCGGCAACCCAACAGCATTGGCCCTTTCTGCAAAGCAAATAGCAACATTGCTGAGAAGCAAAAACCCTACTGTGGATATTCATTTGGTGGCAACGTGGGCGCGCGCCGATCAGGTGTACCAACAAACAGGTTTTTGGTATAGACAATCTATTGAAAAAATGACACTCGACATTAGAAACGGGTATAATATTGCTGCAACAAAAGCATCCATAAATGATGTGATACCAGTAGGGGAAGCTTGGAATAGGGCAATAAAAACTGGTGTGGCAGACGCAAATCCTTACGATGGAATAGAAGCAGGCAAGATAGATTTATGGGCGAATGATAGTTACCACGGAAG
This sequence comes from Chitinophagaceae bacterium, assembly GCA_025362915.1. GTDB lineage: Bacteria > Bacteroidota > Bacteroidia > Chitinophagales > Chitinophagaceae > Parasediminibacterium. The sequence goes on from JANYEU010000411.1 coordinate 2,545, forward strand.
TTCTTTCGGTTATTATATTGAGGCTTTGATGGATTTTGGAAGTGTAACCAGGTATGACCCTATTTGTTTAGGCAAAAATGAAAGTGCAGCCAAAGAACTTGGTTTTTCGGCAGAACAAACTCTAGCATTGCAGAAAATTGCCCACGATGAGTTGCGTGCAAGAAAAGGGTATCCTAGCCTTAAGAAATTTAAGATTAAACAATAAAAAAAGGTAGCAATCAGGGAGATTACCACCTTGAATGCTACCTTTTAAAATGAATTTTTCAATTAATTCACTGCTCCAATTCCATTATCAGTAAACACTATTTTCTTTTGTCTGTACAGATTGCCTAATGCCATCTTAAAGGTTTTCTTGCTCATTCCAAAGACGGAATAGATAGTTTCTGGTGAGGTTTTATCATTATAAGGTAAAGAGCCCTTGCTCTCTTCCAAAAGGCGAAGTATTTTTTCGGTTTCAGTTTCTACCCTTTGATATCCTGGTTTTCCAAGTACTACATCCAGCTTGTTTGTATCAGGATAAACCTTCTTGATATAGCCTTTACAGCTATCGCCAATGGCTATCGGGCGATAGATTTCATTGGCATAAAGTAATCCTAAGTGTTTATCATTTATGATAACGGCATAGCCAATTTCAGTTTTTCTATATACTTTTAAATCCACCTCCTCCAGTTCCTTTACTGTAAGTTCATCATTGGAAAGTAATTTTTCGAACCATTCTGTACCCATCAACCGGTTAGTTCGTTCATCAATTTTTACTAAAACAAAATACTGTCCTCCGGCTATCATCTCGCCACGCTGTTGGGAACGTGGAACAAAAAGATCCTTCATTAAACCCATATCCAAAAAAGCACCAATTTCAGTTATTGTTCTTACTTTCAAAAAAGCAATATCTCCCACTCTGGCCTTACTTTGAAGGGTGGTGGCAATGAGTCTATCCTCAGAATCATAACAGATAAATACCGTTATCTCATCACCAACTTTAGTGTTTTCAGGCACCCATCTATTGGGAAGCAAGATTCCTTTTTTGCCATCTTCAAGATAAACACCAAACTCTAATATACGCTCAACCTTCATCAGGTTGTAATCACCAATCTTAATATCCATTTATTTATAAGTTGAAAGTCAAAAGTAGAAAGTTAAAGGTAGAACTTACAACCTTAAAAATCAAAACCAAGAGCAAAGTACCATATTGGGTTACCTCTAAATACACCTTTCATAGGCCATCCACAATCTAGTTTTACAAAATAACCGAGCAGGTTGCTTCTTGCACCAAAGCCATAACCGCCTGCAAAAGGACCTAGGCCTCCTGCATCTATACGAACAGTTACTGGATTATTATCTAATGAAAAGTTTTGATAAGGTCTATGGATACCATTATATTTTCCATTCCAAGCAGTGCCTAGATCTACAAACTGGATCAACTGAAAGTTTCTGATAAAGGCATTATTAATAGGGTTTTCTATAAAAGTACTAAACACGGGCAATCGGAATTCGCTATTTATCACTACGGCATTATTGCCGTTGGCGATGTTCTGGTTGTAGCCACGCATATTGACCGTGAGAGACTGAAAAGCGTATGTTTGATCTTGTGCGGGGGTATTATTATTATTAAATTGCGGGTTTAACCAACCATCTACGCCACCTAAATAATAAATAATCTTTTGCTTGCCCCAACTAAAATCTCCCGCAGCGCGTCCTGCCCAAATGAAATTTCGGTAAATGGGTTTATAATACCTGAAATCGAAGCCAAGGTTGTAAGTGCTTTTTGAAATTTGTGCATTGTTTAAAAAAGGGGTATTAACATCAAAATAAACCTTGTATCTTAACCCTGTCCACAAATTCTGTCCGATACTTAATGTATTATCGTGCACATATTCTATGTGTGCCAGAAAGAATTTAGTGACTGAATCTGGAACCCCCAGGCTTGACGGGTCAATTGTTTTTAGCACATCTTTATCTGTCCTATACGCAAAAGAGCCGCGTATGCTTTTAACTTCATTCAAAGGAAGGGTTAAATTAGCCTGATAGAGATTAGTATATTGGGCAAATGAATGAACGCCATCGCTAAATCCAAAAAGGCTATTACTTCGGTAGTAGGTTAAACCCCAATCTATCATTCTCTTATTATTTACAAAAGAAAAGAAAACGCTTTTTTGACCAAGATTATTAAAATTCATTGCGATGCCTCCAAAAAACTTCACGTCTTCAAACAAGTCACTTGTACCTAATCCAAAATTCACATTTATTGCCCCACCATTGTTTAAAATTATTGGACCAAAGCCGCCCATATATGGCTGATACCTATTTACCAAAACACTACTGGTAACACCGGCCTCAACATAATCGGCATTGAAATGATAGTTATAATTAAATAATTTGGAATTGGATTTGGTAATATAATTTTTATTTGACTCATTTGATTTTGCAATTAATTGTAATACGGCAGAATCTGGTTTTTCGTCTGCAAAATCATTCTGGAATAAATTGGATGCCTTATTGTCATCACTTTTTTTGTAGATGGTTGCCTTGCCTGTTGCATCTTTATCAGCCTGCATAATGTTCTTCATATAAGTTGTTGGTCTGGCATCTACATTTCTGTTGTGCAATGCAGTTTCGTTGACTGTTATCTTATACAAGTTTTTTTCATCGCCATCGAGCTTGGTTTCACTAACTTGTCCATTATTTCCGGCTATCCTAGATTCCAAAATAGAACTAGAGTAGTTTGTAAGTGGGAAACTAAAGGTAGAATCTTTGTAAACCTGATAATAACCAATGCTATCCGGCTCTTGCTTTTGCCATGCTGCCAATGTAGAATCCAGTTCTTTGGCAGTAGGGTTTGTCAATATTCCATCGCCTATCTTGTAAACAGTATCCAAACCGTTTCTTTGTGTAGAAAAGAAGCCCGCATATCTGTTGGCTATTCCATTTGCATCACTCACAAACGTGAAGTGATTGGTATTGTATTGCATTGGGTTGGTTGCATTACCATATTTCATATTGGTAAGCTGCGTTACCTGCTTTGTTGCTCCAGTGTTTAACAAGTCAACCATAAATATATTGAACCGATTTCTGCTGGGCAAAACCGTATCACTATTTGGTGCATTGTTACCAGGACGATTGGAAGAGAATATAATACCTGTTCGGTTGGGGAATGACACAAAAGTTGGATTCAAATCATCATAAATATCATTTGTAATCTGCTTTATCTCGCGTTCCTCAATTTTATAGGTATAGATATCCGAATGACCATTTTTTACAGCACTCAATATAACGGTATTGTCATCTAGCATGTAAGAAGCATCCAATATCTGGTCGAAATAATCGATAGGTTGCCTGTCTTTTTTATAGCCAGCCACCAAATCATACACAAACATTTTTGTTTGCCCCTTCTCATAATAAATCACCAATAAGTTCCTACCCTTCACATCCCAAGTAATTATTGGATAATTTGGGCTTATATCTCCCTGACGTGTAAGAACCCCATTCTCTAACAAGATAGTTTCAGCACCATTATCATCTATATATTTTACTTTATAGATACCTTTTTTAAACTCTACCTCCGCATAAGAATTGTTACGTTTGTTTGGGTTTACCTGAAAGCGGTAGTAATCATTCTTGCTTACGTCTTCTGTTGCACTGATGCTTCCTTTTGGGTTATCCTTCCTTTTGGCATCATCCTTTTCATACTTTTCAGCTTCAAACTCCATGAACTCATTCAGCAAATCCTTAAACTTCTTTCTACATATCTTTATGGAAGCGCCGTTCAAGGTTTTATATATTCTAGCGAGATACAAAAAGTAAGTCACATTTTCTGGTTTGTATTGCTCGGCAATAAAATACCAAAAAGCATGACCGGCAAGCAGTGGTTTTTTATCTGCAAACCGATAAAACTTCGAGTATTTCCCAGAATTGATCACTTCTTTCAGTTCATTATCAAGCGTTGAATTCCAAGGTTCTGCGGCGTAAGCAATGTAACCATCTGTAAGCCAAACGGGTAAATCCAACAATGCCTGATTGCTGGCAAACTCTCCGATATTCTCTCCAAAAAGAATATTTGCTGTCAATACTTTTGCAAGTCCCTGCCGTATCTGTTGTTTTAGGTGGTTGTGGTTTCCATCAAAATAAACAACCATCTTATTGTTTACAAGGGTAGTTAACCCTCCTCCATTCTGCCAATCCTGTCCAAGCCCAATGTTACTCTGTTTATAATCCTCATAACTGTTGTAAACCACAATATCTGTACGCTTTCCTAAAGAATATTCTACAAAAGTTTCTACTGATGGCAATTCATCCTCTGCTACAGATGCTACATATTTACCTAGTTCTGTGCCACCTTGTGATACATACGTATTAAAATTCTTCGATTGATAAAATTTCCATTTAAACTTTTTGTACTGCAATCTATTCTTTCCAAAAGTCACCGTGTTTACCTGCGCAAACATGCTGAGAGGAATAATGAACAAACAAATTACAATAAGTAGCTTAGTGCTTATATATTTTTGCATAAATGCGATTGAGTTCTTTAACAACATTCTATTATAAACAATTTTAGAACTTAGTGTTTGATGTTATTATTGCAAGCAATAATAATATTAGGTAAAAATACTTTATTCATTGTTGCCGTTGCAAATGATTAGTTGTAACGCTGTTAAAATTATGTAATTAAACTATAAAACAAGAGATTATGTTGACCATTAAGAGCTTTATTTTTAATCCCGTAAGTGAAAACACCTACTTGGTTTACAATGAAAAGGGCAATGCAGTTATTATTGATCCCGGTTGTTACTTTGGAAATGAACAAAGGGAATTGCAGTCTTTTATTGAGGATAACAAGTTGAAATTGGTACAGTTGATAAATACCCATTGCCATCTTGATCATGTATTTGGCAACAAATGGATTTACAAAACCTATGGTTTGGAACTATATCTGCACCCCAATGAAAAAGTTGTGTTGGAACATGCCCCTCAAAGCGCATTGCGTTGGGGTTTGTCAATAGATAATTACAATGGCCCATTACATTTTTTGCAAGAGGGCGATAAGATAACCATCGATGATGATAGTTTTTCAATACTGCTTACACCGGGTCATTCGCCAGGAAGCATTAGTTTCTATTGCGAGAAACAAAGCTTTATCATCAGTGGCGATGTGCTTTTCAGGGAAAGTATAGGCAGGACAGATTTACCGGGAGGGCATCATGAAACATTATTAACCAGTATCCGCACCAAGCTTTTAACATTGCCAGAGGAAACATTGGTATATAATGGTCATGGAAGTACCACAACCATTGGTCATGAAAAGAAATACAATCCTTACTTACAATAAAAAACAAAACGAAAGGCTTTTTATCGTCAAAGTTTATCTTCAAAAGCACAAAAGCTATCCCCGTAGCCTTGAAAGTGGTGTATTTAGGTCAACTAACGCTGTATTTAAGTCTACTAACGGAGGATTTAGGTCAACTAACACTTTATTTACATCTACAAACGCTGTCCGAGAATCTGCTAAGGGTGTATTTAAGTCTAAAAACATCAGACTTGAATTCAAAAACGAAGGATTTGAATCAACTAACGCTGTATTTGAATCCACAAACGGAGGATTTAAGTCAACAAACGTTGTTTGTAGACATTTTGATGATTATTTCGAATGAAAGTAGATTGTACGGCATTAAAAATTCAAACCCTCTACTAAAGGTTATATTTGAGGAAATATATTAATTATGGAAAAGAAAGCTGCCGTTAGAAATTATCCCATTGCAGATGGAGAATTGATTGTTACGGGCAACAGCCTGATAACTTCCGCACGCAGGGATATTGCGGAATTTACTCTCCGAAACTATACCGAAGTAAAAGATTTTGCGCCATTGGCACTGGAAATAGATGCTTTCCAAGACCTACCTACCGATGAGGAATTGCGCGGCATTCAAGATACTGCCACCCAAACAAAAAACATTGGTGCCGATAATGTGAGGGTGAAAATCAGGGAAATAATGACCGCCACCGAAAATATTTATGCTGTGCATAGTGGAGAATACAGGCGTTTTGGCACTAAGGGCATGAGTCATTTTAATGATGCCGAACTGATACAATGTGGACGGAGGGTAGCCAGAACCACCACCGCCATGCTTACCCAACTTGCGGCACAAGGCATAACCGCCACCACGGCAACTGGTTTATTGACAGCAGTCACTAATTTTGAAAATGAAATTCATGACCAGCTAGATGCCATTAATGATAGGGATATTGCTGCCGAAGCAAGAATAGTAGCCGGTAATGCGATGTATGCCAAGTTGGTAAAAGTGGCTAATACCGGTAAAAACATTTGGGTAACAACCAGTGAGGCAAAACATAACGACTATGTAATTTATGACACCCCGGCAGCAGCAGTAGTGCCGGTTCCGCCAACACCAGTGGTATAGAAAAGAGATTGTATTGTTATCACGCAGGAGGTTTTACCACAAGGAACACAATGTTTTTTGCAAGGAAGCACTAAGATTGATTGGGAAATACGGCATAATTGAACTGTTGTACAAATTCCTTTATGTTCCTTTTTAAAATCCTTGCGAACCTTGTGGTAAAAAAATATTAAAAAGAATAGGATACGTGTGCCATGGCTTTTGTACGCAATTCTGTTTGTCCCTCAGCAAAATCCTGACTGGTCGGCAACTGCACATTCACCCCAAAACCTATTGTTTTATAGCTAAGTTCCACTCCTGCCATATAAGTCAGCAACCTGCTTCCCGTATATTCCACCTTTATTTTTTGCAATGTGTTTTTATCCGTTGTTTCCAGTCCCAAGCCAGCATTGGGCAATATTGTTAAATGTTTTTCTTTTATTTGATAAAAAGCCAGCGCATTGCTGCTAAATTTATTGCCATACTTATAGTTATCACTGTTTTCCAGATTCATCTTATAGTTTGCCGACACATTTATACCAACCTTGCCTAGCTGCAAATTATATTGTCCATTCAGTATAAAATCTGTGCTACCAGTGCCTATTTGCGCATTTATATCGGCAATGGTGGTATTGCTATCGGCCGCATTTATATCAAATGAACCTGTAGGCAATTTTATTCCGCCTCCCAACCACAATTGCTGTTTTATTGCCTTATTATTGTTTAGCATCGTAGTAGATTGCCACACATTGTATTGCGCCATAATGCTTACATCCCCCATGCCATTTGTATGCTTTGTGCCGTCATCATCTATCTGTTTGTTAAAATAGTAAGGTGCAAATGCCATGATGCGCAACTTTCTAGTCACGTTATACCCACCCCATAATTCTACCGAATTATAATAATTGGTACTGAATTGGGAAGCATCACTGGCTAATTGTGTATGAAAATTTGAAAATTGATACCTAAACCCAAAGAATTTACTCTTAAAATCGGGCATTAATCCCATGTAAAGATTGCCGCCACCGCAGCCACATATCGGGCATGCAAAACTGTTTGCCGTAATGATGATGCACATCATTATAATAATTATTTTTTTCATGATTTAAAGAGTTGACACAATAGGCAATAAGATGCACTATTTACATTAAATAGATAATTAATCAATTTTTAACCCCTATGGAGGTTCCAAACCTTTGTGGGGTTCTAATATTTTACTAACCTACTTGTGGAGGATGGAATGAAGAAAGAAAAACTTTTTGGGGATGAAACAGTCTTGATTTTGGTGTATGATTATTTGCTATCGCGATAAAAACCCTTTTAAATGCTTCATCATTATCTTTTGCGATGTGTGTTTCTATTTTAAGTTTCAATTGTGTTTTGCCATCGGTACTATCGTCGGAATTTTTTTGCAATGATTTCCCCAAATAACATTTGCCCTGACAGCAATTGTGTTTGACTATTCTTTTCACACAAAGTTTTTCAGCCACATATTTTTGATTGCAATTAAAAGCAATCAGAATAGCCCACTGCTGAAAGCAGAAAACTATCGTGACCAATAATAATATGATTGATTTTACAAACCTCATCGGCAGCGAAAATAGTAAAACAAGTATTAGGTCTAATTAATAAATTGTCTTTGTCTTTTTGTAATTGTTGGTAGAATTTAATGAACAAAAAAAGAAATTTATCCTTGATACTACCGAAGCCATTATTGTATCAGATAATGAACGGGTAGTCAAATTTATCGGTAAATAAAAATCTAATACGCTATACAATATATTTGCAGCGATGAACACAGTTATGCTTAGAACGATTTGCTTAGGAATTATATGTTGTATGTTGGTTGCCTGCGGAGAGACGGATAAAAAACAAAAAGCTGCCACGAACAATACTGCAACAGTAACACCCGATACGGCAGAAATGATAGAAACAGGACAGAGTATTTTCTTGCAACAATGCGTATCGTGCCATGCTGTGAATATGAATTTGACTGGCCCCTCACTGAAAGGGGTTGAAAAACGCTGGAAGAGTAATGAGAAATTATATGCGTTTATTCATAATTCACAAGCGATAATTGGCGCAAAAGATGAATATGCACAAGACTTGTTTGATAGATGGAATAAGGTGCAGATGCCGCCATTTCCTTCTTTAAAGGATGGTGACATAGCTGCCATATTGGTCTATATAAAACACGCAGAAAAAAATTAATTATCATCAACCACTCTTTTCAATGCGTGCTATCCCTTATCTCAAATACTTTTTTTATATAGCGTGGCATTGGAATCCTGTGATTGCCATCCATATTCTTTTTCACGAAATAAAAGGGGAGAAGAAATATGGAATCAATACAATAGGTATCGACAATTTGGAGCAACTGGACAATAACCAAATAGATCATGCCACCATCTATATGCCAGCTATATATTCTATGCTGGAGCTTGTTTTTGAGAAGATAAATGTTGCTGGGGTTGATCATTTATTAGACATTGGGTGTGGCAAGGGACGTGCAATTTGTGTAGCTGCCGCCAAGGGATGCAAAAAGGTGAGTGGGATTGATTTCTCTAAAGATCTTTGTATGGATGCGCTTCAAAACCTTACCATTATCCAACAAAAGAAACCCCTCCTTCTGGCCAAGATAATTAATAATGATGCTTATACATATGCAATTCCAAACGATGTGGATTGCATATTTCTTTTCAACCCTTTTGATGATTATTTAATGAAAGGTGTGGTTAGGAATATACTGCAATCTCTTGCCGCCCATCCAAGGAAAATAACGATTATCTATGCAAACCCATTGAATAAATCCCGTTTTATTGATGCGGGCTTTGAAGAGATTTTCTTTAGCAAAAAGATGCGTTACATAGAAGTTAGCATCTTAGAAAATAAGGCTTAGTTTTTATGGTTTGCTTTGTAGTATTTGCAAATTTCTTGCAAACCACACCCCTCGCATTTAGGATTTCGGGCGGTACATCGGTAGCGTCCAAAAAGTATCAGCCAATGGTGTGCCTTGTGTACCATTTCGATGGGGATATGTTTAATCAATTGCTTTTCTGCGGCTAGGGGAGTGGTTGCCTTATTGGTCAACCCAAGCCTAGCGCTCACCCTGAACACATGGGTATCTACCGCCATGTTGGGTTGGGAATCTATTACACTCGTTATCACATTGGCAGTCTTGCGCCCCACGCCGGGTAATAATATCAGTTCATCCACCGTCATCGGAACATTGCCATCAAACTTTTCTTCCAGCATGTTAGCCATCCCAATCAGGTGCTTAGTTTTATTATTCGGGTAAGAAATACTTTTTATCAAGGGGAATAATTCCTCAAAAGTGGTATCTGCCATTTCTTTTGGTGTGGGATATTTTTTAAAGATGGCAGGAGTGGTAAGGTTTACGCGTACATCGGTGCATTGGGCCGATAATATTACCGATACCAATAATTGATAGGGGTTATCGTACACCAATTCCGTTTCTGCATTGGGTATGGCTTCCTGAAAATAGCTTATTGCAAAGTTGTAGCGTTCTTTTATCGTCATACTTTTAATTAACCCGCAGGGCATCGTTTAGTGGCAAATACTTTTTTATTTGTGAAACATTCTGTCTTCATGAAAAAAATGCTATTGCCCCTTTAGGGGTTGGGGCTAACCCATTTTATCGGCTAGGCTACACATATTGGCAACCATGCTTTTGCGTTCTTCCACGCTTATCAGACAGCATGAGTTTTTATGAAAGTCGTTGCGGCAATCTATTAGCAAAGGTTGTAATGCCCTGCCTTCTTCAGAAGGGAATACAAGTGTTGTCTTTCCTTCTGTTTCGCGCGTTACCAATCCCTTTTCTTCTAGTTTTTCTATTAGTCTCGTGATGGTACTGGGGCTAAGTTGTAAGTGGTTAGCAAGGCATCCGGGTTGTAATCCTGGTTGTTCCAGTACCATCATTAGCAGATACGCATGACTGGGTGAAAGGTGTACGGGTTTCCAACTTTCCAGCGCTAGCTTTTCCACTTTTCTTGCCAATGTATTTGCTGCAAAATAAAGGCACTGACTAAATTTACTCTCCGTTGCTTTCATCTAATGCAAATATAGCAAGCTATGGTTTGTATGTACAAATAAGGTATTGCTATTGTGGAAAAATTTTAATAACTCCATTGAATCGTATAAATTAAAAAGCCACCGATTACAATTGTGGTTGTAATCGGTGGCTCAGTGGAGCTGAGGGGAGTCGAACCCCTGTCCAAACAAATCCGCCATAAGCCTTCTACATGCTTAGTTTATATATTGTTTGTCGGGCATAGGCAGGAAATAAACAAACCAATCTGCACCTTAGCTGGATGGTCTTTTGTTGCAGGCACAGCCTACTGCAACAGCAACTTGTATTTAATTTGAGTCGGCGGACGAACTTGGTAACAAGCCAACCTGTTCTTCGGCCCTAATGACGGACTAATCTCTGATTAGGCGGCCATGGCATACTGAGTATTGCCTATTAATGTTTGAATATTCAGATTAAAGTGCTAATTATCCAACGCACTGCATGCTTATACCTACAAAGAACTTTGCTGTCGAAACCAGTACAGCCCCATTTTCTGCAAATAAATAAACGGCGGCTTATTTGTTATGCAGTGGGCAAAAGTAAGGAACATAATGCGTAACAAGTTTTTTAGTTTGGGAGGCACTAGAAAATGGATTGTTTTTCTTAGCATTACTGTCAGAGACCATCGCCAATTGCTGATTTCTGATACGCCTGCATGAATTGGAATGATGTTGCCAAAATTGAAGCAAACTATTTCAGCGAAGCCACAAGTGAAACACTTGCGGTAGCAGCGAGTCTGTGCGGCACTGATTTGACGTGTGGCAGCAGGTGATACTTTCTTGTTGTTTCGTGAAGACACGAACCAAGGTGAGAAAAGTTGGATAATAATTGCCTTACATTTGTAATATAAATACATTAATGTAAGTTATCAAATAAAGATATTCTATAAATATTGTATCATTTTCTAAATTAAAATTCTAATAAATGGATGCTTCATTAAAGCAAATTAAGTTTATACTGCAAGATATTCTCAATCATTTTGATTGGAGAGCTGAACAGGTTCTGCTACATCAAACTCAATATATAAAATTATCAGAATTAAATACTGTTCGCAAAGTAATTAATGATGTTAGCACTCTTGATTTATTTGATGATGCTATTAATTATTTGAAAAGCTCTGTAATATTTACATCTTCCACTGATCAAATGAATATTCAACTATCAGAAGGACAAATAATTATTTCCAATTTAAATCAACTAAAAATACTTTTAACTAATTTTCTTAATTTGTTAATAAAAACTGTACCTAATGAAGATGAAAGTTCCGTAAACATTAAGTTACCCCCAGTAAATGATTTTGATGAATTATCAAAAGTATCACGGGATATTCATGTTGGTTTATCACAAGTTATTTTTAATGATGAAATTGGCGGGCAATCTAAAATAGTTAGCGTCGAAAATGGTTCAATTTGGATTAATGTCTTTTTAGGAGCAAAAGCTCTTAGTGTAATTGCAAGTGTAGTATGGTCAGCTAGTGTCATTTTTAAAAAGATTCAGGAAGGTAGAATGATGGAGCAGCAAATAAGAGCATTAAAAATCAAAAATGATAGTCTAGAAGAAATTTTAAGAGCGCAAAAAGCTGAAATTGATTTGATGATACAAGCAGAAGCGGAACATATCGAATCAGAACACTTCACTAATAATGTACCCGAAAATATTGAAAGAATAAAAAAATCAATTTCGACCTTTGCCGAACTAATAAGTAAAGGAGCGGAAGTTCATCCATCACTTGTAGCTTCTGAAAGCATATCAAATTTATTCCCAGACCCCAAAAAATTTCTTGGACTAGAGTCTAAAATTAAAAAATTAAAACCCAGCAGTGATACATAAGCTATTTTTCTGCCCTTATTGTTCTTTCAGTCGCCGTTGTTAGGTCTTCTTGACTAACAACAATGAACAGGAAGTTTAATTATTCAAATATAGAACTTCTGCTTTTATAGTTGTTGGTTGAGAAATAACCAACAACGGCAAACAGCCTCCAACAAGGAAGGGTTCGCTCAAAGCGAACCCTTCCTTCGTAATTTCCTTCCCAAATCCTCTTTCATCACCTCCATTTACAAAAACCAAAATACCCCATTTTCCCTTAAAAAATCGCTAAATGAAAATAATAGGTATGTTTCCTCACGAGGAAAGTGCCATAAATATTCTAACAGGTATGTTTTCTTATGAGGAAAGTGGCATAAATTGTCTAACAGGTGTGTTTTCTCATGAGGAAAGTGACCTAAATTGTCTAACAGGCGTGTTTTCTTCTGCCTTTTCAAGCATTAAATAAAAAACAAAGATTTAAAATTAACAAATAAATAAGAAATAAAATTTGGAAACATCAACAATAACCTAAATTTGCATTGTTCTTTAAATATAGCTAATCGCTCTTATTAGGTTATTACTCCACTA
>JANYEU010000413.1 GCA_025362915.1 Chitinophagaceae bacterium
ATGCATAAAGTCGGTTTGCCTTACTTGTTTTTTCCTCAGCTTTTTTGCGTTGGGTAATGTCTAGAGTTAAAATAAATACACCTTCAGGAACAGGTTGTATGCTAAGTTCAAACCATGCCGTTGATTTATCTGGGTATACAAATTCATTTTCCAGATGTTGAGAAGTATGTTCGTGCATACACCGATCAATAATTTCAAAAACCTCGGTATGTTCAATACCTGGATATTTTTCCATCATTGTATATCCAATCAATTCTTCTTTTAGATACCTGCCATGCGCTGCAACAGAATCGTTAATATAAATATAGCGGAAATCAAAATCAATTATCTGTATGCCCTCCATCATATTATCAAGGGTGTGCCGGAATTGCTTCTCGCTTTCCTCCAATTTCTTTTCATATTGTTGCTTAGCCTCTTCTTTTTCAAAAACATCAAGCGCAAAAGAAATGTCTCCTGCAGCTTCTACCAGCAGGTTTACTTCTTCCGTATCAAAAAAGTTAACATCCAACGAAGCACAACAAAAGGCACCTATTTCTTTTCCAGCTAGCTTTAATGGCAGGATCATTACCGAATTGTATCCCCTTGGCTTTGCCTGACCCTTAAAGTTTTTCATCCCACTATCGTTATGCAAATCATTGCTCAAAGCATATTTACCAGTAGTTATGGCTCTTTCCAATGGGCTAAAAAGAAAATCTGGCCTAGTGTAATATAGGTTATCATAAATATCAAACTCACTTGGCTTAATACCACTATGGGCAACCAAATTTACCTTGCCGGCATTTTCGTCAATCATGCCAACCCATGCAAACTTAAATTTACCAATCTCAGTAGCAATCTCACATGCCTTATCAAACAGCGTTTGCCTGTCTTGTATGTGTACAATGCTTTGGTTTATCTGGCTGTTAAAGGCATATAGTCGGTTTGCTTTTATCAGTTTTTTCTCTGCCTCCTTTTCTTTGGTAATGTTGCGCGAAATTTTTGATGCCCCAATAATGTTACCCTGAAAATCTGTAATGGGCGATATGGTAAGAGACACATTAATAATCTTGCCGTCCTTGCATATCCTTTCCGTTTCATAATGTTGCACACTTTCACCCTTCACTATTTTTTCTATTATTTCCGTTTCTTCGTTTTGCAAGTGTGGCGGAATAAGGATAAAGATGTGCTTGCCAATTATTTCGGCTTCGGCATAGCCAAATATTTTTTCTGCCCCCCTGTTCCAACTTGTAATAATGCCACCGAGCGTCTTGCTCAATATGGCATCCTCCGAAGAATTGATGATAGATGCAAACAGTGCTTTTTGTTCTTCAAATTTTTTCTTTTCGCTAATGTCATTAATGGCCGCCGTCACCCAAATGCCGCCTGCTGTAACAACCTGCGTCAACCCAATTTCTGCCAAAAATTCCATCCCATTTTTTTTCAAACCAAAAAGGCTTCCCCCTTCACCAAATATTTTTGTTTGGGTAGAAGTCAAAAACATATCTTTTATCCGAGGATGGCCTGCCGAAAAAAGTAAAGGGATAAGAATGTCGATAGATTGCCCCATCAGTTCCTCCTTTGTATAACCAAAAAGTTGTTCCGTCTTATTATTCAAATATACAATCCTGGCTTCTTGGTTTACCAATATCCTTGCCATTGGGGCAGACTCTACAATTTGCTGAAATATCTCTTCATCGGGGATTATTGGCTGCGACATGCAATAATTTTTAGGTAAATTTACAACGATTTTTTTATGGCTATCCCCTATTTGTTTTTTGCTTTATTTTCTTTATGATGTTCTCCTTTTTCGTTAATCGTGAAGAACGGGAATCGTAAGTTTTGTCGTTCCATACTTGCAATTCCCGTTCCTCACGGCTTACATCCAAACACTCATAATTCATAACCAATTACACCCCTTTAAGGGATGGGGCATCACTACACCCCCACCATTTCCACCGTCATCTCCATTTTGTCGCCCAGTTTAAAGGTTATTATTTGTGTTTGGGTAACGTAACCCGCTGCGGTAAAAGTTACATGATAAGTACCGCCCACAAATTCAGCAATCTGTGCAACGCCCAATATATTGCTTGTGCCTTCTTTCAATAGCTCCACAATGTTCACAATCCCGCCTTCTATGCCTATCAATGTTCCCGCCTTCAAAAAAGTAACTTTTAGTAAACTATGCTGCACATTTCCAGCAAAAACAAGGGCGTTTTTCAGGTCGGTTACCAGTTGCAGGTTGGCATTTGGTCCAATGGTATACGCTCCGTTTATCAGGTTTATCAACGTATCCTTGCAAGCAGTAGCATTTGCAAAAGCAGGAATGTACAATGCAGTTACCGTTTTTTGCGATGTACGCACACTTGCCGGTGCTTTCTGCAAGGTTTCCAAAAGGGCTATCGCAGTGGCAATGTCAGTTAGTTGCAATGCAGTCACCGACGTAGCGGCAATAATGGCCACTTTGTTCGTATTCAGCACCCCATAAGTATAGTTTGCCAACGTAATCATGGCGTTTATCTTACCCTTAAAACTGGTATCATTGATGGTAAAATCCTTTATCAGTTGCTCATCTCCTTGCGTTTTTGCCCATTCCAATGCCAGCAAACAAGCGGCTTCCAACTTACTAATCACACTTTTCCGCGCATCGGCCTTCATTTTTGTTTTTGGTTTGGTGGCCTTTTTCTGTTTCTTGGCACTAATGGCATCTATTGCCGCAACAAATGCCTTAAAGTTTACAATGGCAGCAAGCAACTGCGTGTTGCCCGCAAATGCACTTGAGTAGGCAGCCAAAAAAAGCAATACCTGTTGAAAAACTGAATACTTCTCATTTTGATGATTGTCCATAATAATTGTTTTATGCGTTAAAATGTATAAGAATAAGTGTGAATGAATGGGAATAATTGAAGTTTCCTTGTATCTGAACAGAGAATCACCAATTTTATCTTTGAGTTCAGCAATAATATCTTTGAGTTCAGGAATGATATCTTTCGGTTCAGCAATATAATCTTTCGGTTCAGTAATGATATCTTTGAGGTCAGCAATAATATCTTTCGGTTCAGCAATAATATCTTGAAGGTCAGCAATATAATTTTTGAGTTCAGCAATATAATCTTTGAAGTCAGTAATGATATTTCTCGATTCAGAGACATTATCTTTTGGTTCAGTAATATAATCTTTGCGTTCAGCAACCTGATTTTAGGCTGACCCCATATAAAACGGAAAGATGAAACGGGAAAAATAAGCGTAAGCGAGCTAAAAGAGTGAAGTGAAAGGCATTTATAGGCAATTGAAAATATTGGATGGCGTGTTTTGGAAGTTTTGGATTGCAATTTAAAAATTAGGCTATTTTCTGGTGGAGGTAGTGCTACCACATGCACCGTATTGAACAGTGGTGGAGCAAGACAGACCTTATTATATAAAAGCGTTTTTACAAACATGATTGTTTAACTTTATTGGAAGATGTGAAGATATAGGTTAATTGATGAATCGAAACTTATAATTCAAATCATAAAAACTACAATTAAAATAATGGTTTTTTACAAGAAAATATAACAGACTTATGGTTATTCAGTATTTCTATTTGTAATATTCAACCCCTGTTTCAAACATGCGATCCTTTCCTTAAACTACTTTACGCTTTTAACCTATGTTCCATACATACCTATATCCCCTATGTGTTGAAGATTTTTTCTTTTAAATAAAGTGCCAAAACCAACAAAACCCATCCTCACAAATCTTTATCAACCGTGTTATTATTCTACTACTAAATTTGCGGGCTTTAAATAGCAAAAAAATAGTATGGTTGATGGAACAAAAATAGATGGCATATATGTGGTTCATGGAATTACCGGATATGAGTTGCGCGAGGAACTACTGGAAAATCTATTGAATAAACAATATAAGCTTGATGCTGAATTTGTAACAGAATCGAGGGTTCCAGAGGAGAATGAAGCCTTGCTACAAAAATATTTTATAGACGATATAAGAAACATATTGGGTAAGGGGTCTGCATTTTGCACGCTGGTTCATATCCTCATCTACGAAAAAATAATACAAAACAAGAACAGATACGCCATCATATTTGAAAACGATGTGTGCTTTATAGGAAACAAGTTTTTGGAGAAGATAAAACTGGTAGAAAAGGAGGCAGACACATTGGATGAAGGCTTTATCATATCATTAGAAAACTCTACGCTAGAATTTCCCTCGCTGTGGAAATTGAAAAAGAACAAATACCTGTACAAAGCGAAAAGTGGCAGATGTGCCGGGGCTTATATGATAGACAGAAAAGCTGCCGAGTTGATGCTGAACGACATAAAAATAAATAAATGCAAGGACGTGATAGACTGGTGGCACAATGATTTGATAGACAGAAACGTGCTGAAAATGTATTGGGCACACCCAGCATTAACAGAACAGGGTTCGTTTAATGGCAAGCTGCCTTCGTCTATTTCCGTTAGAAACAATGGTTTTATAAGGCAGATACGCTGGAATGCACAAAAGATGTACAAAACGTACCTGTTGAGGTTATTTAGATAAGCGTCCACACTAAAAAGAACACTAAATGAAAATATTTTTAAGGTTATTGCAGTTTTCCAAACCCTACCATCACTATGTGCCAGAATACATTGTTTACATCTTTTTGTACATCATTTTTGGGTTATTGAATTTCACATTGCTGATTCCTTTGCTTGATGTATTGTTTAACAACAAGCAGCCATTGGTTGCGGCAATGCCTACTTTTAGCTTCAGCATAGACTATTTTAAGGATTACTTTTATTATAACCTAAACAGTTATGTGCAAGCCCACGGCAAATTGGGTGTGCTGGTATATGTGTCCGGGGTTCTCTTTGCTTTTGTTTTATTGAAGAACCTGTTTGGTTATCTAAGCCAGAAAGTATTGACCAGAATGCGTGTGAACCTACTAAGTAAACTTAGGCGCGATTTGTTTTTTCAGTACAGCAACCAGTCGTTGGCTTTCTATCATTACGAGAAAAAGGGCGATTTGCTATCCTCCATAAGTAACGATGTGATAGAAATAGAGAATTCCATTGCGGCATCGGTGCAAACCATTTTTAGAGAGCCGTTGGTTATCATTTCCACCTTCGGGATGCTGTTTTATCTGTCGCCACACCTCACTTTGTTTACGCTTATCTTCTTCCCTATCTCTGGTTTTATTATTTCCAATATCTCCCGCAGGCTAAGAAAACAATCCAACGAAAACCAAAGTATGGTGGGTGTTGTGCTGAATATGGCAGAAGAAGCCATTTCTGGCATCAGGATTATCAAGAGTTTTAATGCAGAAAAGATATTGAACAAAAAGTTCAACGATGCCAATACCAAGCTTTCTACTACGCTAAAGTCTATTGTAAACCAGCGGGAACTCGCTTCTCCACTATCAGAAGTGTTGGGCGTATTGGTTATCTTGGTCATCATTATTTATGGGGGCTCTTTAATTATTGAAGGAAAAAGTACCCTTACTGCTTCTGGTTTCATTGCCTACATCGCCTTTTATTTCCAGATAATACAACCGGCAAAAAACACGGCCAATGCGTTCACATTTTTACAAAGAGGATTATCTGCCGGAGAGCGTGTGCTGCGCATTATTGATATGCCACACGACATTGCAGACAAGGAAAATGCCATTTCGAAACCTTCATTCGATCATGAAATAGTGTACAACAATGTTTCTTTTGCCTATAAGGATGATCCAATCTTGAAGGGATTGACCACTACCATACCTAAAGGAAAAACAATTGCCTTGGTAGGGGAGAGTGGTGCGGGTAAATCGACCTTTGCCGATTTGATTCCTCGTTTTTATGATGTGGTGGGCGGAAGTATTACTATTGATGGGATAGATATAAGAGATATTAAGGTGAAGGATTTGCGTTCGCTGATATCAATTGTATCTCAGGAAGCCATTCTTTTTAATGATTCTGTACTCAATAATATTACTTTGGGAAGTGATGTAATAGATATTGAGAAGGCGATTGATGCGGCCAAGATTGCGAATGCCCATGAGTTTATCTTGCAATTGGAAAAGGGTTATGACACAGAAATTGGTGATAGGGGCATGAGGCTGAGTGGCGGACAAAAGCAACGGCTGACCATTGCGCGGGCCATTTATAAGAATGCCCCGATATTGATTCTGGATGAAGCAACTTCATCGTTAGATACCGAGAGTGAACGTTTGGTACAAGATGCCATCAATAAGATGATGCAAAACAGAACGAGTGTGGTTATTGCCCACCGTTTAAGTACCATCAGGCACGCCGATGAGATAATTGTTTTGCAAAAAGGTAACATTATTGAGCGTGGCAACCACGAACAATTACTGGCAGCGGGCGGTATGTATAAGAAGTTGATAGAAATGCAAGAGATGAAGTAGGTTAACCGCCTTCCGTCAACCGTTTACCGAGGTGCCACTGTCGGTTGACGGTACATCGGTAAACGGTAAACAAAGAATAGGCATGATAAATTTTATTCCCATATTCCCTTTGGGGATTGTAGTTTTTCCGGATGAAGTGCTGAATCTGCACATTTTTGAACCCCGTTATAAGCAACTGGTCAATGATTGTTATGCGGAGGCAAAGCCTTTTGGTATCCCTACTGTGTTGGAGAATGGTGTAAACGAAATGGGAACGGTGGTGGAAATTGTGGAGGTTGTGGAAGTATATCATGATGGAAAGATGGACATACGGACCAAAGGCTTGCAGGTATTCAAGATGCTGGAATTGGTAAAAACAATACCCGATAAACTCTATAGCGGTGCCATTGTAAACTATCCAGCCAATATTACCAGACAGAATAATTCGCTAATGGCAGTGGTTCTTCCATTGGTAAAGGAATTGCACAGACTATTAAACGTTCAGAAGGATTTTAAAAAGCCTGAATTGGAGTTGGTCAGTTATGATATAGCCCATCATATCGGTTTGCCTGTAAAGGATGAATATGAATTGCATGGAATATTGTATGAGTCGCAACGGTTGGAATATATCAGGCGGCACTTACAAAAGATAATCCCCATCATTTCCGATACGGAAAACCTAAAAGAGAGGATACAGCTAAACGGGCACTTCAGGGAACTGAAAGGGTTTAACTTTGATCTATGATTGAATGATTTAGCCACAAAGCACACAAAGATTTGCACTAAGAAACACAAGGATTATTTTGTTTTCTTTGTGTTTTTACCTTGTGTTCCTTTGTGGTAAAAAAACAATAATTATGCAAACAACATTATGCTTCGATTTTGGTAACACACGCCTCAAATGCGCCGTATTTATTGGTGATAGTTTGCATACAGTAGAAGTACTTCCCGATGATAGCGTGCCAGCCATTGAGCAGTTGATCAATCAATATAAACCCACAAAATCTATCCTTTCCTCAGTTATCAAGCACAATACAGCAATTGAAACACTGTTGGCAGCAACCACTGATT
>JANYEU010000476.1 GCA_025362915.1 Chitinophagaceae bacterium
TCATAAACGCCTAATTTACCCGATGATTCAAAACTTTCCGACACCTTAACAGTGTATACATTCCCAACTTTTTCTGTTTCCATCTGCTCATTTTTTGTCCATTTTGCTGACAAGCTATTTCAGGAGATGACAAACAATAACAGTAAGGGATATAGGGGAACTGCAATGTAACTAGTATAGAATATTATATATAATGTTTGATAAAAAAAAGTAGAATGGTTATTTAAAACTAGCATGCTTTTTAGAATATACTAGCCATTGATAGAGGATTGGTCATTTCTTAAAACTAAGTTCATTGAACTCGATATTAGTAGCTGCTACTTTCAAATTCATCTACAAAAAAAATAGCCGAATATTCATTTGCAATAATACAACGCTTACATTTGTCGCCTAATAAAGCAAAAAACTATGGTTGACGTACTACTTGGGTTGCAATGGGGAGATGAAGGGAAAGGTAAGATAGTTGATTTTTTTGCTCCTAATTATGATATAGTTGCCCGTTTTCAGGGTGGACCAAATGCAGGACATACTTTGTACGTAGGTGATAAAAAAGTGGTACTCCACCAAATACCTTCAGGTATCTTCCACCAAAATATTACGAATATCATTGGTGGCGGTGTGGTATTGGATCCAATCACACTAAAAAAAGAATGCGACACCGTTGCTTCTTTTGGCATTGATCCACGCAAAAACCTATTTATATCTGAGCGTACAAACATTATCATTCCTACACACCGTGCGTTGGATAAGGCAAGTGAAATGTCTAAAGGGGATAATAAGATTGGTTCTACGTTAAAAGGCATCGGCCCTGCTTACATGGACAAAACCGGTAGGAATGCCATAAGGGTTGGTGATTTGCTAGACAAAAGTTTTACTTCCCAATATATCAAGCTCCGTTTGAAGCATCAAAAGCTATTGGATAATTTTCATTTTATAGAGGATATCTCTAGCTGGGAAGATGATTTCTTTGAAGCATTAGAGTTTCTACGTACACTGAATGTAGTAAATAGCGAATACTTTATCAATAACCAGATTACTGCTGGCAAAAAGGTATTGGCAGAAGGTGCGCAAGGAAGCATGCTGGATATTGATTTTGGTACATTTCCTTTTGTTACTTCCTCCAATACTATTTCTGCTGGCGTTTGCACAGGATTGGGCGTGTCGCCGAAACTGATCGATGAGGTATTTGGTGTAACCAAAGCCTATTGCACAAGGGTGGGCAGTGGTCCTTTCCCTACTGAGTTGGAAGATGCCACTGGAGAGGAATTGAGGAAACTGGGTAGTGAATTTGGCGCAACCACCGGTCGCCCACGCCGTTGCGGTTGGATAGATTTGGTTGCATTGAAATATACCTGCATGATAAACGGTGTAACCAAATTGGTGATGACAAAAGCGGATGTACTGGATAGTTTTGAAGAATTGAAGGTGTGTACGGCTTATAATATAAACGGTAAGGAAACGGATGAAGTTCCTTTTCAAATATCTAAAATAAAGATTAATCCTGTGTTGAAGGCATACCCAGGTTGGCATTGCGATACCACACAAATAAAAGAAGCAGCAAATTTGCCAGAACCAATGTCAAATTACATTGATTTTATTGATAATTTTGTGGGTGCTCCCGTTAAATACGTAAGCAATGGTCCGGGAAGGGATCAGATTGTACAGTTGTAAAAAAGTACAGAAAAGAAAAGTTTTTTGGTTAATACAAATTTCATTTGAATTTTTACAGTCTAAAACTTATTAGAACATGGCAGTTAAATCTGATAAGGATGCTAAATCCACAAAAAAAAGTGCGGTAGAGAGTCCGACCCCAAAAGTATCTCCAAAAAGTAAAAAACAATTGGAAGATGACGATGATGATGATTTGGAAGATGATGATGTGAAGCCAGCAAAAAAAGGCGCAACCAAGGCATCCTCTAAAAAAAGTAGTGATGAAGACGAAAGTGATGATTTCGGAGACGATGTTGAAGATGATGATTGGAATAAGTCTGATGATGATGACTGGGATCCAGACTTCGATGAGTTTGATATACCAAAGTCTAAAGGCGGCAAAAGCTCCGCACCTAAAAAAGCTGCAGGACCTAAAAAAAGTAAAGCTGATGATGATGATTTCATTTTAGACGATGACTTCAGTGAATTTGACGCATTTGGTGGTGGCGGTAGTGGAAAAGGCAGCGGCTTTGATGATGATGATGACGATAATTTTTAGTCATCAACTAAACATGGGTTTACCAGCAAAATAGTGCAAAGACAAAAACAATCATTTGCGATAACTGATTTTCAGGAGACAAAAAAACAACTGCTATATTGGGCTAACCAGTATGGCAGTTGTTCTTTCTTGGATAACCACCAATATAAATCAGCGTATAATAGTGCTGAATGTTTGGTGGGCGTAGGCGCAATAAAAACTTTTTTGCCTATAGAAAATCACCAAGAAGCATTGCGTTCATTTGTAAATGAAACAAATGATTGGCTGTTTGGGCATGTTTCCTATGATTATAAAAATGTTTTAACCCCTTCCTTATACTCTGACAGCACAGATAATATTGGTTTTGAATCTATCTATTTCTTTCAGCCAGAAATTGTTTTAATACTTAATGAAGATGCACTCGAGATTCAAAGCCTGACATCTGATCCTGAAAGTATATTTCTGGACATTAAATCTATCACCTTTCAACCAGAAAGTATTAATGCCTCTAAGTTTGTTGTACAACCAAAAATTGGTAAAGAACAATATCTTACCTGTATTAATAAACTGAAACAGCACATACTAAGAGGCGATTGCTATGAGATTAACTTTTGTCAGGAGTTTTTTGCAGAAGATGCGGTTATCAATCCATTATCTATTTATACCCAATTAACAACCGTTTCCCCAAACCCTTTTTCCTGTTATTATAAATTGGATGACAAGTATTTACTCTGTGCAAGTCCTGAGCGGTATATTAAAAAGACAGGAAATAAATTAATCTCACAACCAATAAAAGGTACTTTTAAAAGAGATTCTGCCGATACTGCCCACGATGAATCATTAAAGGAACAGCTTAGAAGCAGTGCAAAAGACCGTGCAGAAAATGTAATGGTGGTTGATTTGGTGAGGAATGACTTTAGCAAAATCTGTAAGGAGGCTACTGTGGAAGTGGCAGAATTATTTGGCATTTATACCTTCCCGCAAATACACCAAATGATTTCTACCATAGTGGGGGAGGTAAAAGATGGAGTTGATTTTGCAACTATTCTTGAAGCTACCTTTCCAATGGGAAGTATGACCGGTGCGCCAAAAAGAAGTGTGATGCAACTGATAGACTTGTACGAACAAAGTAATCGCGGGCTATATTCTGGTGCGGTTGGTTATATTTCTCCCGATAAGGATTTTGATTTTAATGTGGTTATCCGAAGCATCCTGTACAATTCTACCAACAAATACCTAAGCTACCAAGTGGGTGGTGGCATTACACATTATAGTGATGCATTGGCTGAATACGAAGAGTGTTTGCTGAAAGCGGCATCTATAAGGCAGGTGTTGCAAGCCTAATTTCCGTCCAATAATTGCTTAAGACTTGATTCTAATAATTCATTTCTACTTGTTTCAAAAAGTGATATCTTATCCTTAGGCAAACGAAGTTTGTACGTATCACCATTGGCTAATGATTTATCAAAACCCGTATTCCTTTTATTAAAGGCGGCGATAGGCATACCCAACTTCTGCGCAACAACCTTTGAGGAATATCGACCCGTTATCGTAATGGTAGAGTCTGCAGCATCAAACAAATTGTTTTGTATAAGGGTATTTGTCTTGAAATCTGTCAGCTCGGCTTTGGTCATGGTTGTCTCGCCACCACCACCTTCAAAAATGTAATGAGTGCCTATAAATTTCTTCACGTGCGTTCTGGTTTCCTCCTTTAGATAGTATTGCAAATCCCAAAAGTCGCGGCTACCACTCAACCTGATGGCCTGTTTTACCCTTCCCGCACCACCATTATAGGCGGCAACCACCAGTGACCAATCGCCAAATTCGTCATACAATCCTTTTAAAAGTTTGGCAGCAGCCTGTGTGCTTTTAAAATAATCTGTCCGCTCATCCACGGGTTTTACTTGCAAGCCATAGCGTTTTGCCTCATAATCCATCAGTTGCCAAGGACCAACAGCACCAGCCCATGAAACCAGCCTACTCTGCAAATGGCTTTCTATCACACTCAGATATTTTAATTCCACAGGCACACCATATTTTGGTAAAATGTTGTCATATACATCAAAATAAGGTCTGCCCCACTGCTTCATTTTTTCCAATTCCTTACCTTGCTTGCGTATATATTCCTGCACAAACGGAACGGCTTTTGGACTTAATTGAGAGAGATATGGCTTTGTAGGATTAAATTTATCAGTGGCCAAAAGACTCTTAAACCCAATCTTGGCAAAGGAAGAGGTATCAGCCTGAGCCATACATTCATTTGAAAGTGCAAATGCAATCATCCACAAAAAAACCTTGGAAACGTGCTTCATTTTAAAATTCTACGCTGCAAATTTATGGAAGACAAAGAATATATAAATATTTGGCTATTTACGAGCAACGGATTTTATGATTCTTATCTTATTAAATGCCTATCATTTAATAATCCATATTTACCGTATTCTTTAGATTTTAATAAAATGAGCTTTTAAAGGTATTACCAGACTCTTCGGTGATATCACCAGAACCTTCGGTGGTATCACCAGACCTTTCCGTGGTATCACCAGACTCTCTGGTAGTATCACGGAAACTCTGTTTGTAAACGCAGATTGTGTATAGTTTGGGTACTTGCATAGTGCGTGAGGGATTGTAGTGGAAATACTTTTTGTCCCTTCTTAGGGATAAAAAATTGTAACGGAAAGCCCGACCCGGAGGGGCACGCCCAAAAAAACAGTGAGCAGTAAACAGTGGGAGATACTGTTTAATGATTGGCTAGAAACTAAAAATGCCCCATCCATACTTAATGAATAAGGCATTTTTATTAAAAGGGGATGCTTAAAGATCATCAATCCACTTTTTTACTTCTTCTTTTGTCTTACCGGTTTTCTTTTGGATGCGACCCAGTAATTCATCGTCTTTTCCTTCTTCGTACAGCAAATCATCATCGGTCAAGTTTGCGTACTCCTTTTTTACCTTTCCCCTAATTTCATTCCAATTACCCTTTAGGTTTAATTGTAAACTGTTCATACCCATAAATTTTAATGATTAAAAAATGATACCTACATTTTATGCTTCGCGCCTAATTATTTTAAGCAGCACTGATATGATTGCAATTACAAGAAGAATGTGGATGAGGCCGCCGGCGTGATAACCAATAAAGCCAACTGCCCACCCAATTACCAAGATAACTGCAAAAAGATACAATAAGTTTCCCATGATAATATTTTTAATGGTTAAAAATATTATGCTTTACAAAATTGTACCAATTTGTAAATGCCATTTCAATGGAGGGAAGGTAGGAGACTAACAGTGAGACCGGAAGTAATATTTGATACTTCATATCTCATATTTTATTTTCTAAGAGAATATATGATATACCAACCAACTCATTGAATACGCTAACAAGGTCATGTAAACGAACTGTATGGCAGGCCATTTCCAGCTTTTGGTTTCGCGTTTTACTACGGCCAGCGTACTCATGCACTGCATGGCCAATACATAAAATACCATCAGCGATAAGGCCGCGGGCAGGGTATATACCTTGGTGCCATCGGGATGGCGGGCGGCTTGTAGTTTTTCGCGCAGGGATGAATTATTTTCTTCTTCCACACTGTAAAGGGTTGCCATTGTACCCACAAATACTTCCCTTGCCGCAAAGGATGTGATGAGGGCAATGCCTATTTTCCAATCGTAGCCTAATGGTTTGATGGCGGGTTCTATGGCTTTTCCCAAGATGCCGGCATAAGAATGCTGTAGCTTTTCGTTGGATAATTGTTTGCTTAACGCAGCCATTTGCTCGGGGTGTTGTTGTATTGCGGTGGCGTATTGTTCCTTTAATGTTGATATTTTATTACCTGGTCCATAAGAACTCAAGAACCATAGCAAGAGACTGATGGTGATGATTACCCTGCCTGCATCCCTTACAAAAATCTTTGCTTTTTCTACCATTGTGATGCCTGCATTCTTCCAACGGGGACTGCGGTAAACGGGTAACTCTAGTATGAAGAAGCTTTTTTCCTTTATATGGATGAACCATTTGGCTACAAAACTTACTATCAATGCCATTACAGTGCCGAGCAAATAGAGCAACATCATTACCAAACCTTGCAGGCTGAGAAAGCCGAAATAATACTTATTACTAATGACCAGAGAAATGAGGATGGTATAAACGGGCAGTCTTGCACTGCAACTCATCAAAGGCGTAATGAGGATGGTGAGCAGCCGTTCCTTTTTGTTTTCGATATTTCGGGTGCTCATAATGGCAGGCACGGCACAGGCAAAACCACTAATCATGGGCATCACGCTTTTGCCATTCAATCCTACCTTGCGCATTAGTTTATCAGTCAAGAAACTAATCCGCGCCATATAGCCTGTGTCTTCCAAGAGGGTTATCAGTCCAAAGAGAATCATTATCTGTGGTATGAAAACCATGATACCGCTCAAGCCAGCCACCAATCCATTGACGAGCAAGTCGCTCCACCAAGCAGATGCCAAATGCGCATTGAGATAAGTTGAAATTTGCTGGAACACCCATTCGATGCCGTCCATGGGGAACTGTGCCAGCCAAAATATACTTTGAAATAAGAGGAACAAAACGGCAATCAATATTAGATAACCCCACGTTCTATGCAAGAGAATATTGTCTAGTTTTTCCGTAAATAGTTTCTTTTCCAACGGGTCTGGTTCCACAACGTTTTGCCCCATCGTAGTCTTGATACGATGGTAGCGTTGCATTATTTCTTCCGCCTGTGTTTTGGTGGGGTTAAAATTGTTGTTTATCTCTATTTGCTCAATAGCTTCCTGCTGTTGGGCTGTTAAAGGGAAGTTTTCGTGATTGATGAGATAATGTATCGCAGCATATTCGCTTATATGCGGAAACAACTTTTGTACTTGCCCAATTGCTATAGGAGCAAGTTTTTCGGCATCTATAAAGTTACGCTGGAATTTATTGTTCGGGGATTTGGAAGCCCTTGCCAATACCTTCTTCAACTCAACCAGTCCCTTGTTTTTTCTTGGATTAACCAATACCACGGGGACACCAAGGTCTGTAGCCAATCCATTTACATCTATCTTGATTCCCTTCTTTTCGGCAAGGTCATTCATCGTCAACGCCAACACTACCGGAATCTTTAGGTCGAGTATCTGGCTACAAAAAAGAAGGTTACGCTTGAGGTTACTGGCATCGGCAACAAGCAACACCATTTCTGGTTTTACTTCTTCAGTGTCGGCATTCATCAATACCTTATATGCCACCCATTCGTCGGCTCGGCGTGGATAGAGACTATATGTACCGGGCAAGTCAATCAGTTCTGCTTTGGTTTCTTCATCCAAATCAATAAATCCTGTTTTCTTATCTACGGTAACGCCGGGAAAATTGCCTACCTGTTGGTTTAGTCCTGTCAACGCATTAAACAGCGACGTTTTGCCACTGTTTGGGTTGCCTACCAATGCGATATGTAAGGAAGCTTTCTTCAATAAGCGGCAAATGTAACCCTGCGGCATGGTATCACCTTACGATAAGCGCAATTGGGGTATGCCGGATACGTAAATTTTCATCGTTTCGAATAAATAACAGAATAAATGCAATATAAGCCGCAACTTAACCAACTACTTCCTCTCGAAGAGAATGGTTAATTGCTTGCTACTAGATGGTTTTATCCTAAAGCGATTGTCTATACGATAGCCAACCACCCAAACGATGCGTTTGTCGCTCTCAATCACCCAAACCCTTTCTTTTTCTGTTTTAGATAGTTTTTGATCGATGAAGAATTTACTTAGCTTCTTCTTTTTTAGCATTCCCAATGGATAAAAGTAATCCCCTTGCTTGTAGGGACGCAATAGCAATGGGTACTTTATTTCATCAGCATTTATGGTGGCAATAGTTGCTTCTGTAGGCAGGTTATCGTTATCCTTATTACTTATTTCAAACGATAATTCCCCCCCAGCATACACTATTTTCTTTGTCCCTTCTTCTATAATGATATTGGTTGCTTCTTCGGT
>JANYEU010000013.1 GCA_025362915.1 Chitinophagaceae bacterium
AGGTGCCATTTTTTTTAGGGCTACAATTTCACTAGTAAAATCGTTCATTGTCCGCGTGGGGTTGCCATTACTGGATGCGGTAATTATCTTTTTTTCTCTATGGGAAGTAAAGGACAAATGGATACTTTGGATGCGGGATGGAAAAAGCTTTGCCATTGATAATTTCCCATTAATGTTCCTTGCCTTCACCGTTATTTTCTTGGTTACCGGTGCGCTCTCTGGCATGTACGATAGTCCAGATAAGCCCTCCAAAACCTTCGCTTCCAGTATTGCGGGCATAATAGTGATGATGGCTGTTTATGGTGTTTTGCCAGAACACTTTTGGTTTTCACGTGCCGTAATGATTTTGGGAGGCGTTGTGGCGGGCATAGCCATTACTATTTTCAGATGGATTTTATTGAATCTAGGATTGATTGAGCCCAGCAATGAGGAATATAAGTTCCAACAAACAGTTGTAGTTGGTTCCAATAGTGAATATGCCATTGTGCAACAAATATTCAATCATGCTGGACTGGAAGAAAGGTTACTTGGCAGGATAAAAGTGAATGGCGAAAATGAACATGCAGTAGGAGATATTAAGAATTTGAAAGAGTTTTTGGTGCGACTCAACATAAGGGAGGTTATATTTTGCGAAGGATTGTTGACCAATCACCTGAATATTCAACTGGTTCAGAAGCTCCCCAAAAATGTAAGCTATCGGTTTATTGGCAGTAACACAAAAAGTATTGTTGGCAGCGATAGTAAGGCAACTGCCGGAGAAACTTTGGCGGCAGAAGGTTTCTACAGAATAAATGAGGCATACAATAAGCGGATGAAACGGGTGGTTGATATTGCATTGTCCCTATATCTGCTGTTTACATCTCCGCTACAATTCCTTATAGTCAGAAAGGGTGGGGCGTTATTAAAAAATATATTTAATGTGTTGATTAATCAGTCAACATGGGTAGGTTATTCTATGGAAGAAATTTCATTGCCGATGATAAAAGAGGGAGTCCTAACCTGCTATGGGTTTCCCAAAAGTATTCCGCCTACCTTAAATAATGAGGCGCTTCATCACTTAAATATCCAGTACGCAAAGAATTATGATTATTGGATGGACATAAGAATTATTTTAAAAAATTATAAATATCTTGGAGGATAGTATACTCCCATTTACATCCGATTTTCATTTATTACCTCACACAATTTTACTTCTATTATTTTCATTTCAGATGTTTTGATGGAATTAGATTATTTTCGTCAAAATACAATACAAACATCTACAACTAACGATGGCAATAATTGATTTTAAAATTCCGGCACGCATTTCAAAAGCCCTTGGCTTGCCAAAGAGTACGCCACGGACCATGCAGTTGCGGGTATTAAAGAAACTACTTAAAAAGGCACGGTTTACTGAATTTGGTCAAACGTATCGTTTTGATGAAATATTGCAGGCTAAACACCTGGGGAAAAAATACCAAGAATGTGTTCCTACATTCAATTACAATAAGATATATAAAGATTGGTGGTACAAAACCTTGGAAGGTGTTCCGGATGTATGTTGGCCTGGAAAGGTGAAATTCTATGCACTTTCTTCCGGCACTTCAGAATCGGCAAGTAAGTATATCCCCATTACGAATGACATTCTTAAAGGAAATACGAATGTCATGATAAAGCAATTGATCGGTTTAAGAAATTACGAAGATTTACCGGTAAAATCTCTCAGTAAAGGCTGGCTTACTTTAGGAGGAAGTACCCAATTGGATAAATATTCTGCGGGATACTATGCTGGAGATCTTAGTGGTATTACCGCCAAGAAATCACCTTTTTGGTTTCAACCTTTTTATAAGCCAGGTAAAAAGATTGCCAAGGAAAAAGACTGGCAACGTAAGCTGGAAGAGATTGTAGAAAAGGCACCAGAATGGGATATTGGGTTTGTAGTGGGCGTACCGGCATGGATTCAGATGTGCATGGAAATGGTGATAGAACGCTACAACCTAAATACCATACATGATATTTGGCCGAACCTTGCTTTTTTTGTGCATGGTGGGGTAAGCTTCGAGCCGTATAAGAAGGGGTTTGAAAAATTATTGGCGAAGCCATTAATCTATATTGAGACCTATCTGGCAAGCGAAGGTTTTCTTGCCTTTCAAGAGTCTCAAAATAGCATTGGGATGAAATTGGTAATAAACGAGCACATCTTCTTTGAGTTCGTTCCTTTTACTGATGAGAATTTTGATGCAGATGGCGAGATGGTGGAAAAGCCAGAAGCGTTATTGATTAATGAAGTGGATGAGGGAAAAGATTATGCCTTATTAATTAGTACTTCTGCTGGAACCTGGCGTTATCTTATTGGTGATACAGTCCGGTTTATTGATAAACAAAAGGCAGAAATAATCATTACCGGACGTACAAAACACTTTTTAAGTCTGGTTGGAGAACACTTGAGTGTTGATAATATGAACAAAGCCATCCAGATGGCTGGAGAACAACTAAACATTTGCATACCAGAATTTACCGTAACCGGGATACCGTATCAAGGGTTTTTTGCCCATCAATGGTATGTGGCTTGTAATGACAAAGTAGATAAAAATAAACTCCTTGAACTTATTGATACTAAACTTAGGGAACTGAATGATGATTATGCAGTAGAACGTAAAAGTGCTTTGAAGGCGGTGTTTCTGGATGTTATGCCTGAACATGCTTTTATGGATTTCATGAACTCTAAAGGAAAAATAGGCGGTCAGCATAAATTTCCACGGGTATTGAAAGGAAAGATGTTGGAGGACTGGAATCAGTTTATTGGGCAATCAAAAAAATAACCATTTATAAGTATCGTTTCTATTTAATCTTGGGGCAATCAAAAAACCAAAAAGATTTCTCTGCATCTGCAAAATCTTTCCAACTGTCAGTCTCTATTTTTACTGCAAACACACTACAGGTAGGCATTTCATCTATTCT
>JANYEU010000015.1 GCA_025362915.1 Chitinophagaceae bacterium
CCAACCGTAGCAAAGGGAATTGTTTATAATGGTTAGGAAATCTTAACTGTAGCAAAGGGAATTGTTTATAGGAGTTAGGAAATCCCCGCTGCAGCACATCAAATCAGGGTGCTACACGGACTCACTGCTACCGCAAATGGCTCCACGGTCAACAACCCGCAACTAACTGGCGCAGTGTCTCCTACCAATAAACCCTCATAGGGTTCAAAACCCTATGAGGGTTGCCAACCCTGCTGGCGCAAGTCAAACTAGGGTGTTGACCATTACTTGTAGCCACTTATTGCATAGATTTCTTCGCCTCGGTTCGTGTCTCACACATCTATATCTTTAATTTGTGTGTATGTAGTTGTTGGCTTTTAAAGTACATTCGCCTCGGTTTGTCGAACCTTGGCCGAGCAGCTATTACCGCTCCAAATAATGAATTATATGAAAGCATTTTACTACTCGTTTTTGGTTATAGGTGTTATGCTGTTTGGCAAAACTGTACAGGCACAACAGGCTGATTATGGCGTGGATATATCAAAGGATAATGTGGTCATTATTTCCAACCACCTAAAGCTAGGTACGCATACCAATGCCAAGGGCGAGAGCCTTGATGCCAATAGTTTTTATTTTATTAAGAATGGAAAACCTTGGTTTCCTGTGATGGGCGAGTTTCATTTTAGCCGTTATCCACGGGCTGAATGGGAAAACGCTATCCTAAAGATGAAAGCTTGCGGCATAGACATCATTGCCACCTATGTTTTCTGGATATATCACGAAGAGCAAGAGGGTATTTGGGATTGGAAAGACAATCGTGACCTACGCTATTTCGCCAGCCTTTGCGCTAAGCACAACATGAATGTGTTGGTGCGTATTGGTCCTTGGTGTCATGGTGAAGTTAGGAACGGCGGCTTTCCAGATTGGTTATTGTCTAAAGCAAAGGTTCGTTCTAATGATGCAAACTATTTGGGTTATGTGAAACCTCTTTTTGAACAGATTAACCAACAATTAAATGGATTGTATTTTAAGGATGGAGGAACTGTGGTAGGTGTTCAAATAGAAAATGAGTTTCGGTTTAATAATCCAAGAGGTTTGCAGCATGTACTTACACTAAAGAAAATGGCAATAGATGCCGGTATTGATGTGCCTTATTATACGGCTACGGGCTGGCCGGGTAGTGATCTAAAACAGGTGGAATTGATTCCGGTGCAGGGTGGTTATCCAGAAGCACCTTGGGATAAAAAGACAACCAAGCTGGCTTTAAGCAACAACTATCTTTTTGAAACATTACGTATCGACCAGACTATTGGTACAGATTTATTGGGCAGCCTACCAAAAGATACCACCAACTTTAGCGGTTACCGTTATCCTTATGCCACGGCAGAAATGGGGGCGGGTATTCAAATAACCTATCACCGCAGACCAATCATCAGGCCTAAAGATGTGTTGGGGTTGGCAATAGCAAAGACTGGTTCTGGTGCTAACCTGATGGGGTATTATATGTTTCATGGAGGCAGTAATTCAATTGGCAAGTTATCTACCTTACAAGAATCTAAAGCGACCAAGTACCCCAACGATTATCCCATTATCAACTACGACTTTCAAGCACCAATAGGGGAGTGGGGCGAGTTGAGGCTATCTTACAGGAGTTACAAACTGTTTCATTATTTCTTGAATGATTTTGGTGATAAATTGGCTGTCTGTAATACTTATTTCCCCAATCAATTGGTTAAAAAAGCCAATGATACCACTACACTTCGTTGGTCGGTACGAGCCAAACAAAATAGCGGTTTCATCTTTGTAAATAATTACCAGCGTCAATTGCCGTTGCATGACTTTGGCAATGTCCAGTTTGCCATCAAACAAAGCGATGGCAGTATATTAAACGTGCCAGAAATACCGGTTACCATTAAAAAGGATGCACAGTTTGTTCTGCCGTTCAACTTGAGTATTGGTGGAGAGAACTTGGTATATAGCACCACTCAACCCATCTGTACATTAGCTGCCAATCAAGAAATGGTGTATGTATTTGCAGCAATAGAAGGTTTGCAATCGGAATATTGTTTTGATAATAACACTAAGTTGGCTGTAACTCCATCTTATAAAACAATCAATGCAAAAGACCATATCATTGTACAATTGAACCAAACTGGTACTGGTTCGAGTATTGTATTTACCACAAAAGATGGCAAAAAAGTACGGATTATCACCTTGTCAAGCCAACAGGCATTGGATGCTTGGAAAGCTAATATTGAGGGTAAGGATTATTTGCTATTATCTAGTGCAGACCTAATAATTAATACCGATAATATTGCTTTGCAAAGCACAGACAAGCCCTCTGCAAGCCTTGCTGTTTTTCCTGCAAACAAGGGGTTGGTATTTAGCAACCAGAATAATGTTGTTACTAAACAAGGCGGTATCTTTTCTGCTTATACGTTCAGCTTTACTCCTAAGAAACTAGTTGTAGATTGGCAAGAAGATGCAAGCTATAATGAAGCTGCAAAGGCGTTAGCCCCTGATACCTCT
This sequence comes from Chitinophagaceae bacterium, assembly GCA_025362915.1. Taxonomy (GTDB): domain Bacteria; phylum Bacteroidota; class Bacteroidia; order Chitinophagales; family Chitinophagaceae; genus Parasediminibacterium. The sequence goes on from JANYEU010000015.1 coordinate 2,509, forward strand.
AAAACTATATCTTATCCTTTATACGGGGCAACTTTTCAACCAGTATCTAATGCCAGATGCTACAAAGTAAACATCCCTAAAAATAGTTTGCAAGGGTTGAGCAATGCCTTCTTGAAAATAGATTACGAAGGCGATACGCAAGGTGCTTACTTGAATGGCAAGCTGATAGCAGATGATTTTTACGATGGCTTTCCGATGACGATAGGGTTGAATCAATTACCAGATTCAGCCCGTGTTAAATCATTTTCTTTGGTGGTTACACCTTTAAAAGATGGAAGTAAGATATACTTTGAGGATGGTATTCGTGAGCCATTGATAGGAAAGGATAAGGCGCAAATTAATAATATCAAACTTATTCCACAATACGGTACTACTATTACTGGGTTTAAATAAAGTATTCCTTTAGATTCCTTTAATATTTTTTAAATCTTTTAAACTAATATAAATTACTTGAAGTCAGTTCTCATATTTCGAAAAACCATTCTGAACTAATACTAAAAAGGGAAAAGGCAGTTGTGAAGTCTTATCTCCCTAACACCTTTTCCCTTTAACTATTGACTTTTTAACTTGCTACTCTAGACTTATAGCATCGCCTCCAGTATAGAGTGATCTTTTGTTTCCAGAATAGAGGAACCCATCAAGAACTCATCCACTTTTCTGGCACATTCACGTCCTTCGCTGATGGCCCAAACCACCAGGCTTTGTCCACGGCGCATATCACCTGCCACAAATACTTTGGCAATGCTGGTTTGGTATGCCCTTTCGGAGGCTTTTACATTGCCATGGCTATCTAATTCTATATCTAACTGCTCTAGTAATCCTTCTTTTTGTGGGGATACAAAGCCCATTGCCAATAAAGCCAATTCGCAAGGCAATTCCCTTTCACTATCTGCCACTTCCACAAAATGAGCAGGGCGACCATCTTCAGTAATCTTCCACTCAAGGTCAACCACTTTCAATGCTTTCAAATTGCCTTTTCCGTCACCAATAAATTCTTTTGTTGCAATAGCCCAATGACGATGTGCACCTTCCTCATGCGAAGAAGTAGTTTTTAAAATCATCGGATAAGTAGGCCACGGCATGAATGGGGTACGGCTATCAGCAGGTTTAGGCATTAATTCAAACTGTGTAACAGAAACTGCTCCATGACGGTTGCTAGTTCCCACACAGTCACTACCAGTGTCCCCACCGCCGATAACCACTACATTTTTACCTGTAGCACGCACTTCATTAGCAAGAATATTACTTTCAATATTTGAATTGGAATGAGGATCGGCACCATCAACAACCTTGTTGTTTTGTTTTAAGAATTGCATGGCATAGTAAACGCCATTCAATTCACGACCTTGAATAGGTAGATCCCTTGGAACAGTTGAGCCACCGGCTAGTACTATAGCACTGTATTCTCTTAATAAATCGCTCACCTGTACATTAACACCTACATTGGCAAGGCATTTAAAAGTAATGCCTTCCTCTTCCATCACATTGATGCGCCTATCAATAATATTCTTTTCTAACTTGAAATCAGGAATGCCATAACGTAGCAAACCGCCTGGTTTCTCATCCCTTTCAAATACCGTTACCAAATGACCAGCGTAATTTAGTTGCGCTGCAGCAGCCAATCCCGCAGGACCACTACCTATTACCGCTACCTTTTTACCAGTTCGGAGATTAGGCTTGCGTGGAATGACAAAGCCCTTATCAAAAGCAATCTCAATGATGTGTTTTTCTATTTCCTCGATAGCTACTGGCGGTTGGTTGATGCCTAAAACACAGGCACTTTCGCAAGGTGCAGGACAAATCCTACCAGTAAATTCTGGGAAATTATTGGTACTGACTAATATCTCGTAAGCTTCCTTAAAGTTACCATCGTAAACTGCATCATTAAACTCAGGAATTACATTGCCCAAAGGACATCCACTATGGCAGAAAGGAACGCCACAATCCATACAACGTGCAGATTGCTGACCCAATTCCTTCTCTGAATACTGGAATTCAAATTCTTTGTAATCCTTCCTACGTTCTTCAGGTGAACGTTTTGCTGGTAATGCCCTTGTAAACTCCAAGAATCCGGTTGGTTTGCCCATATCGCTCTCAGCGTATTTTTATTTGTTAATAAATGTATTTAGATTAGTTGAAAGTTGAAAGTAATAACCTTATTACTTTCGACTTTCAACTTTTGGCTATCGACTTATTTAGCTGCCTCACTTTTAGTAACACTAGCTGCTTTCCCAAGTAAAACCTTTTTATAATCCTTAGGGAATACTTTTACGAAGTTCTTCAATTGATTATCAAAATCATCCAATATAAACTTGGCAACAGTGCTTCCTGTGTATTCGAAGTGGTTGGCTAAGAAAGCTTTCAACTCTTCTATATCTAATGTATCCACTGGATCGAGGTCAATCATTTCCATGTTACAGGTACCTGCAAAAGTTCCCTTTACATCATATACATAAGCAATACCTCCACTCATACCTGCGGCAAAGTTTCTACCGGTATCGCCCAGAATGATTACACGTCCGCCTGTCATATACTCACAACCATGGTCGCCCACACCTTCCACTACTACACTAGCACCAGAGTTACGCACTGCAAAGCGTTCTCCCGCCTTACCACGCACATAAGCCTCTCCATCTGTAGCACCGTAGAAAGCAACGTTGCCAATAATACTGTTTTCTTCTGGAATGAATGTAGATCTCTTGGAAGGATAAATCACCAAACGGGCACCACTCAATCCCTTGCCGAAGTAATCGTTTGCATCGCCTTCCAATTCCAAGGTAACGCCCTTGGTATTGAATGCACCAAAGCTCTGACCGGCAGTACCATTGAACTTGAAGTGAATGGTATCCGGAGCCAAGCCAAGTGAACGGTAGCGTTTGGATATTTCATTGGAAACAACAGTGCCCGCAGTCCTATCCGTATTCTTGATAGGGAATGTTGCACTGATCTTTTCCTGATTTTCCAATGCGGGCATGGCAGCTTCCAATAGCTTCCAATCCAATATATCAGCCATCATGTGGTCTTGCGCTTCAGTATTATATAAGCCTACATATTCATTTGCAGGTTCTTTATATAATATCGGCGACAAATCCAACTTGCTATATTTCCAATGCTTTATGCCTTCCCTTACCTGTAGATAATCAGACTGACCAACCATTTCATTGACAGTTTTGAAACCTAGTTCGGCCATGATTTCCCGTAATTCTTCCACCATGAATTTAAAGAAAGTTACTACATGATCCGGGTCACCCTTAAAACGTTTTCTCAATTCTGGATCTTGTGTGGCAACACCTACAGGGCAAGTATTCAGATGACACTTGCGCATCATGATACAACCTTCCACCACAAGAGCAGCAGTGGCCACACCCCATTCTTCAGCACCCAAAAGGGCAGCAATGGCAATGTCCCTACCTGTTTTCATTTGTCCGTCGGCCTGTACAACCACACGGCTACGTAACTTATTTTTAACCAAAGTCTGGTGCGTTTCAGCCAAGCCTAGTTCCCAAGGAAGACCAGCATGTTTAATGGAAGAAACCGGTGAAGCACCTGTGCCACCATCATAACCTGCAATCAATACCACATCTGCCTTTGCCTTGGTAACACCCGTTGCAATAGTACCAACACCAGCCTTGGAAACCAGCTTAACACTGATTCTTGCCGCACGGTTGGCATTCTTTAAATCAAATATCAACTGAGCCAAATCCTCAATAGAATAAATGTCATGGTGTGGGGGAGGGGATATCAAACCAACACCAGGCGTAGAGTGACGTACACGTCCAATCCAATCATCTACCTTATGACCAGGTAATTGACCACCTTCGCCGGGCTTGGCACCCTGTGCCATCTTGATTTGTAACTCATCAGCCTCGGTAAGGTATAAACTTGTTACACCAAAACGGGCAGAAGCAACTTGCTTGATAGCACTTCTCATGCTATCACCATTAGGCAATTTGGTGAAACGGATTTCATCCTCTCCACCTTCACCCGTATTACTCTTACCACCCAAACGGTTCATGGCAATGGCCAATGTGCTGTGGGCTTCGTGAGAGATAGAGCCAAAACTCATGGCTCCGGTGGCGAAACGCCTGTATATCTTTTCTGCCGGTTCTACCTCATCAATAGAAATAGAAGGACGGTTATGTTTAAAATCTAATAAACTCCTTAGCGTACATGCCTTTTCACTTTGGTCATTTACTGCTTTGGAGTATTTTTTAAATGTTGGATAATCATTCATACTTGTTGAATGTTGCAACAAGTGAATGGTTTGCGGATTGAATAAATGAAACTCGCCTTTACGTTTCCACTGATAATTACCACCTACAGGTAATCTATCAACAGGTATTTCCATCTTACTGTATGCAAACTGGTGTTTAGCCAAAGCTTCCTTCGCTATTTCATCCAAGCCCATACCTTCTATACGGGAAGTGGCGCCAGTGAAATATTTATCTACAACAGCCTTATTCAAACCAACAATCTCGAATATCTGCGCTCCCTGATAAGACTGTAGCGTAGAGATACCCATCTTGGAGAACACTTTCAATAATCCATCACAAACAGCCTTAATATAGTTTTTCTTTAATTGCTCAACATCCAGGCTGGTTTCCAATTTACCCTCCAATTTTAAATCTCGGATAGTGGATAAAGCCAGATAAGGATTGATGGCTGTAACACCGAAGCCTAACAAACAGGCAAAGTGGTGTACTTCCCATACGTCGCCAGCTTCAACTATCAAACCAACCTGACCACGGAAGTTTTTACGTATCAGGTGATGGTGAACAGCCGACACTGCCAATAAGGAAGGGATAGGTGCGTGTTCGCTATCAATCGCCCTATCACTTAAAATGATTACTTCAAAACCATCTTCTACCGCATCTATGGCATATTTGCAAAGCCTTGCCAAACCTCTTTCCATAGAGCCAGGTTTGCCATCAGCCCTGAAATAAGTCTGTAATGTTTTGGCTTGGAATATACCGGTATCAATACTTCTTATTTTTTCCAATTCATGATTGGTAAGGATAGGTTGCTTCAATGCCACACTATGGCAAGCCAATGGATCTTCCACCAATAGGTTACCATTGTTTCCTGCAAATGTTGCCAAGCTCATCACCAATCTTTCCCTGATAGGATCGATAGGAGGGTTGGTTACTTGGGCAAACAGTTGTTTGAAATAGTTACTTAAATGCTGGGGCTGATCGCTTAATATTGCCAAAGGCGTATCAATACCCATAGAACCTAACGGCTCCTTACCATCCAATGCCATTGGTGCAATGATGGTGTCCATATCCTCGGTGGTATATCCAAATGCCTTTTGGTATTTGAATATCTGTTCATGCTCCAAGTGTGTAAATGAAACACGCGGTTCTGGCAATTCTTCCAGTCTAATCTTATATTTATTTAACCACTCGCCATAAGGTTTTTGGGAGCAGATGCCCTGCTTCAATTCTTCATCGCTGATAATTCTCCCTTCTTCCATATTCACCACAAACATCTTCCCAGGCTGTAGGCGTCCATTCTCAATGATTGTAGCAGGATCTACTGGCAATACACCAGATTCTGATGCCATGATTACACGGTCATCATTGGTAACACAGTATCTTGAAGGACGCAATCCATTCCTGTCAAGCGTAGCACCAATCATCTTTCCATCGGTAAAAGAGATGGATGCAGGGCCGTCCCAAGGTTCTTGGAAGGTTGCATGAAAC
>JANYEU010000019.1 GCA_025362915.1 Chitinophagaceae bacterium
CCAACCGTAGCAAAGGGAATTGTTTATAATGGTTAGGAAATCTTAACTGTAGCAAAGGGAATTGTTTATAGGAGTTAGGAAATCCCCGCTGCAGCACATCAAATCAGGGTGCTACACGGACTCACTGCTACCGCAAATGGCCCAGCTAGCGCACGTGACTCGCTAAAATCTACAAGGGCTAGTGCACGCCTGTGGCGTGTTGAGTTGCAAAATGTAAGATGAGTATAGTAAGCAAGCTTTTTATTGAAGCGAAACATACGCAAAACGCGTGCGGCAGCCATGGTAGATTGTAGCGAATTTTTCTGCCCTTGTTGGTATTCCCCACTCGCCGATGTTGGTGTTCTTCACCAACATCTATAATCAAAAGCCCAGCTAGCGCACGTGACTCACCGCTAGTGCACGCAACTCGCTAAAATCTACAACGGCTGGCGCACTGCCTGTGGCGTGTGCCTTTGTATTGTTCTTCTCTTATTGGTTGCTCTTTACCTCTTTTATTTCTGCTTATTACTTTCCACTCACGGCTTAGCCCAATGCCAAACCACAAGAAGATAAATAACAATGTACATTTGCGGCAATGGGCAACAAAGATTTGTACATAATAGCGGGCTGTAATGGAGCAGGAAAAACAACAGCTTCTTTTACCATCTTGGTTGACACATTAGACTGCAAAGAATTTGTAAATGCAGACGAAATTGCAAAAGGGCTATCTCCATTTCAGCCTGAAACAGTAGCATTTGAAGCAGGAAGAATAATGTTGTTGAGAATGGAAGAACTATTAAATAAAAATGAGAATTTTTCTTTTGAGACAACGCTTTCCACAAAATCGTATAAGAACTTTGTTTTAAAAGCGCAACAAAAAGGGTATAAGGTTACGCTTCTTTATTTTTGGCTACAGAATATTGAATTAGCCAAAGAAAGAGTAAAAACAAGGGTGTTAGAAGGTGGGCACAGCATTCCTGCTGATGTAATTGAAAGGCGGTATGTAAGAGGAATCAAAAATCTATTTGACATTTATATAAGCATTGTTGATGCTGTTTTAATCTTTGATAATTCTTTTGGGAAACATCAATTGATTGCACAATCAGACGACAGGAAGCTTGAAATAATAGACGAGGTTAAGTTTAACAAACTAAAATTATTTTATGACAGCAAGTAATCAAAAAGAGATTAATAAGAGAATTATTGAAGGGCTTGAAAAGGCGTACCAAAAACTAATTGAATTTAAAAAGCAAAAGCAAACCGAGTTGGTAGTTTTGCAAGACAACAAAATTGTTAGAATAAAGCCGGAATAAGAAGCACGAATATTCTTATAGTGTTCGTTAAAACCATTCTGGCGCAAGACTTCCGTAGCTGCCGCACGCCAAATCAGGGTCTCGCACGGATCCCTCTCGCGTAAGTCTTCCGTAGGATGACTTGTATGTACTAGTCGAACCAGTTTGTAACTGGAATACGCTTAAATCCTTTGTGTTCCTTGTGGTAAAATCCCTAGCTAGTCCACTTCCACCGCTAATATCTACCGACTAGTAGAGTTGTTGCTATTAGACAGATTAAATTAAGCAAATGGTGAAAGGCAGATATAAGGATATTTGTACCCATTAATAGCAACTAATATGAATTTGAATGAATTGAAAACAATTACGGATGGATTTCAATCAACGCAAAAGATGCCCGTATTATTTATAGGACATGGTAACCCGATGAACGCCATTTATGACAATAGTTTTACACAGACATTATCCAAATTGGGCAAAAGCTTGGAGAAGCCAAATGCGATATTGGTTATTTCTGCGCATTGGCAAACGAATGGAACGTATGTAAGCACCAATCCTTGGCCGCAAACTATTTATGATTTTGGAGGATTTGACAAGAAGTTATACGAAGTGAAATATGAACCAAAGGGGCATCCGGAATTGGCTAAGGAATTGATAAACACTGTGACTTCTATTGCCGTGAAGGAGGATATAGCTATGGGATTGGATCATGGGGCTTGGACGGTGCTAAGGCACATTTATCCTGTAGCGGATGTGCCAGTGTTTGAAATGAGTATCGACTATCGAAAGTCACCTGCATTCCATTATAATCTTGGGCAGGAATTGGGCAAGCTGAGGGATAAGGGTGTGCTTATTATTGGCAGTGGCAACATTGTGCATAACCTACGGTTGTTAGACTGGAACAATGCTTATGGTAAACCTTTTGATTGGGCATTGGAGTTTGATTTATTTGTGAAAACCAATATTGACAATAGGAACTTTCAGCCTTTGATTGAGTATCAACAATTGGGAAAGGTTGCACAATTGGCTGTTCCTACCAACGATCATTACTTGCCTATGATGTACACCTTGGGATTGGCGAACAAGCATGAGCCTATCAAATACATTTATGAGGGATATGAGTTTGGTAGTTTGAGTATGCGGTGCTTTCAGATAGGATAGACCTTTGCGTTGACCGTATTACCGTTTACCGTCAACCGAAGTACTGTAGCTGTTAACGGTAATTCGGTTAACGGTCAAACTGCTTTATCATTTCTATATGTTCAATGTCATCTTCCAAATACATCTCACTAGATTGTTTAAACCCAAGACTTTCATAGAACTTTTGTAGGTATAGCTGCGCGCCAATCTTAATATAATCCTTGCCGAATAGTTGGTAGCATAGCTGGATCGATTCTTCCATCAATTCCTTTCCTATACCTGCTCCACGATAGTTTGGTGAAGTAACCACCCTTCCAATGCTCATCAGTTTGTAGGCAGTGTCCTTATCAAGCAAACGGGTATAGGCTACCAAATCATCACCATTATATCCCATTAGGTGATGGGCAATCTGGTCTTTATTATCCGCATCAAGAAACACACAGTTCTGTTCCACCACAAATACTTCACTTCTTAAACGAAGTATTGCATATAACTCAAAAGGTGTGAGTTCAGGAAAGGGTTTATAAAGCCAAGTAAGTTTGAGCGTGTTCATGATTGTTGTTTTGTTGACCGCTTACCGTTAACCGTTTACCGAAACGGCACTTCGGTAAACGGTTAACGGTAAGCGGTTAACGATACAGCACCTTCACCACATAGTGCTGTTTCAATTCGCTTTCCCTTGTTCTATAATTGATGAAAGTACCTGTTAACTCACTCGCATGAAAGAAGTTGAAAGCCTTAGGAATGTTTGTACTGAATCCACTATTCTTTAACGAGTCCAATCCTTGCTTATTGGTATAAACTATTACAGGAGCAAGTTTTGCCTTCGCCTTCAATGTATCTATATTACCAAAGAAAATAGGCTTATGGGTATAGAAAGTAAACGAATAAGAGTTCTCGTTAAACATAGTTGCCTCACCTACATCCGCAAACCTATCATTTACATAAGCAGCGGCTTTACTACCTGATTGATACTGCATCAACGATGGATAAATGCAAGTATTCAAGAAGAGAAATACGCCAATCACTGCCACAAAACTCTTACCTACGGCGCCCGTTAGTGGGTCTTTATTGAACAATAACAAGCACCCAGTTGCAGTAATAGCAATGATGGCAATTGCCAAAGAATATTGTTCTGGCCTGTAGAAGAACAGGAGTAACCCCATCACTAAAAACATGGCAACAATCAATACATACTGTATCCATCTTACAACCGTAAGCACCGATGATTTGGTGATATGCAATACGTATTGCGCTGTAAATACACAGAAAAAAGGAAGTATTACATTGATATAATGCGGTAACTGAAACTTGGACATGGAGAAGACAAAGAACATCAACATGCCCCCACCAAAGGTGATATACTCATGCAAATGACTGTTGGTCTTGATGCTTTTTAGCTTCCAGCCACATGCCATATAAAACAACAGGCTCCACGGTAGAAAAGCCCACAATGTAGTATGGAGATAAAAGAATTTATCGCCTTCGCCACGGATAGGACCATTGTTGAAGAAACGACCAAACTGGCTATCCCACCAAAAGAAATGGATGCCAGAAACCCCAGTTCTATCAAATACTATCTTCTCAGGATGTAAATCGAACTGAACATATAGGCAATACAATTCGGGCAGTGTAAATAGTAATATCAACACGATTGCTACCAACCATTTGATACTATAAAACTGTTGCCAGTCTCTTTTTATTATCCATTCTACAATGAACCCTCCTCCTATTGCAATCAATATAAAAGGGCCTTTTGTCATCAGCGCACAGCCAGCATACAGAGATGCGATAAATACATCCTTCACCCAATTCTTACTGTTGGCAGCCAAATAATAATGACAAACCGCACCTATCAATAGTCCTGTGAGATAAGGTTCTGCCCGCACATCATTGTTTGAAATGAATAAATGGGTGGCGGTTACATACATCAATGTACTCAATTGTGCCACACGTTTACTGTAAGCCTTCTTGGCAAACTGGTAGGTATAAGCGCACCCCATGCACCAAAAAAGAAACGCAGGGAGTTTGTAAGCAAATGTATTGATGCCAAATAGTTTGTAGCTGATTGCTGCCATCCAGAAAGGGAAATGTGGTTTATCCAGCCAATCCTTTCCTTGCACTTTCAGGTTGATAAAATCGCCTGTCTGTGCAATTGTCTTGGCTATACAAGCGTACAATGTTCCATCAGAATCAAGAATGGTGATGAACAAACCAGTTGCATTAACCAATATCCCTATCCCCAATAATAAATAAAACCATTTGTTCAACCATATTTCCAGAGGATTTGCTTCTTTCGATCTTAACATTTTTAGCGGTTGAGTGAACAAATAATACAGCGGGACGAATGTAAGTAAGTTGCATGTAATATGCTATATGTTTTGCAATGCGTCAATCAGAAACATCGGCCTACAAAGGAAATACAGCCACATCATCTATCTGCATGGTTCCTTTCTTTTCGGCAAGCAATACCACCTTAAGGTTTTTTGCAGGTTCGATCATATCGAAAATGACATTATTATTGGGGGCATCCAATGACTTCATATCCATTACAATATTTTTATGGGTTAGCAACTGACCTTCATTTTCGCCAGCGTTTACTTGTATAGAGGCTTCGTTTTTAATTAATAAAGCAACAATCTGGTAGCTTTTATCAACTTTATCAGCATCCCATGTTATACTTAGTTTATTGTACGTTACTTTTATTATGGGGTTAATGATTAGTGATGTATAATTCGAAGGCTTATCAAGTAGCTTATAGATAGCCTTACTATTACTGCCAACCGCTTCAAAGCGACCGTTTACAACCGCTTGGGGTGTATATACCGATTGCAAATTAAACGTGTAGGCATAAGCATATTGTCTGGTAGAATACTCATGCTTACTGAAAACATCCTTCCAACCAAGCCTGTTCCAATAATCAACGTGATAAGAAAGTAGCAGGATATTGGTATCCTTATCGCTGATATTAGTCAACAGTTCTTCTGCCGGCGGGCAACTGGAACATCCTTCAGATGTAAACAATTCTATTACAATAGGCTTATGCAGTACTGCAATATTTATAGCCGTTTGACATGATACCAAACTGAATGAAAGCAGCAAGATGTGAACGAATAAGAATTTCATTTTCTATTTTATCCCTTTGTACGATAAAACAATATGTCCCTTACAAAACCTGAATAAGAAGTAATTTTTACTAAGTATGATGATACTTTTCATTGCGCAGTATGGTACAGGCCCGATATACCTGTTCCGCTAATATCAACCGAGCAATCATGTGTGGGAAAACGAGTTTGGAAAGACTCCATGTAAAGTTTGCTCTTGTAAAAACACTTTCATCTACGCCAAAAGCGCCACCAATTAAGAATACAATCCTTTTGGTGCTTTCATTGCCACGCTGTTGTAAGAAGGTAGAAAGCTCGGGCGAACTGATATTCTTTCCCCGTTCATCAAGCAGAACCAAGTAATCATCTTTAGTCAATTGTTGAAGAAAGATAGCCGCCTCAGCTTTTTTTAAATCATTTTCACTTAGCACGCCCGCATTTTTAGGTGGTGATATTATTTGCCAATCTATTGGAAAGTAGTTGGTAATGCGCTTGGTGAAATCTTCAATCGCCTGTTTTAGGAGTGCATCATGTGGTTTTCCTATGCTGCAAAGTATAATCTTCATGAAGTAAAGATAAAAGCTTGGCGGCAATTAATGTGGTTATATAAAATGGGGGAACTATTTTAGATGATTAATATTATTTTAAGGTTATTTTATTTGTTGGTATAGAAAGTAACCTACATATTTGCATCGGTTTTTCATAGGATATTGGATTTTAAACGGGGCTAGATTTCTATCTTGGCCCTTTTTTTATTTTATACCAAGCAGAGGAACAGATAAAAAACTAACCGTAAAGTTCACAAAGTCATTACGCAAAGAAGACACAAAGGCATTGTTGGTTTTAGGCAAAACGTTTCACTTGAGAACACAAAATAGAAAATTTTAACCCAATAAAGTTATTTTTGATAGAGTCAACATTATAATATATGTATAATCTCCCTCATTTCAAGGCAGACAACCAAGCCGATGTAATTGCTTTTATGTACGCACACCCTTTTATCACACTATGCTGTGTAGATGCAAAGGGACATCCTGTTGCTACACATATCCCTGTATTATTTGAAGAAAGGGAAGGTGTTTTGTATTTGCAGGCGCACATAATGCGTAAGCAGGAACATACATTGGCAATGGAATAGCAACCGAATGTATTGGTTATATTTTCAGGGGAACACGCATATATAAGTGCCAGTTGGTATGCCAAACAAAACATAGCAAGCACCTGGAACTATAGGGCTGTACATGCAAAAGGAGTTGTCCGTTTTCTGGATGACGAAGGGCTGTATAATATATTGGTTAACCTTACCAATCATTTTGAGGGAACAGCAGAAAGCCCGGCAGCAGTAAAGTATATGAGTGCTGAATATGTGAAGGAAAATATGAAAGCAATTGTTGGGTTTGAGATTGAATTGACAGCCATACAGCACGTTTTCAAACTAAGCCAAAATAGGGATGAGGTATCAAAAAAACAGATAATAGAACAGCTTGGTAGCGATAATTTGGTTGAGTAACAATATCCTTCTACTTGTAGCTCACCAAACGCAGTTTTACACCAAAGCAACCATCTTCATAATATCCAGCCTTGTAAACAGGTGTGTCTATTTCAGGTTGAAAAAAATAATCAATAATATTTTTTTCGATTAACCCCACCCCTTTTGCATAAACTTCTGTTGAATACGTTTTACTGTTTATTTTATGTATCTCGAAATCTCCCAATGAACTATCAGCTACCTGCAACACAGTAATCGTATTTTGATAAGTACTATCAAGTACTGTGTAAGGTTGATTTATGCTAGTATATTGATAGTTCCAACCCAGATAAGAAGTATTATCTGTAATGCGTTGATGTGCAGAGTCCAAATAAATATTCCCGCTCCATGTAGTATTAAATGAAAGAGGATTTGCCAAAGGAATGAACCGTGCATTGTTTCCATCTATATATTCTACCGTACTACTCCCGTACACTATGGAATGGGTTTCCGAATATTGGTAAGGCTGACTGGCAAGTGTATCGGTAATATAACGAAAGACTGTGTAGGAAGTATCTCCTAGAATATCTACATACCTGCCAGCAACAGAATCTTTAACGAGATAATAAGCAGTAACAAAGTTTGTGAAATTAATTAATCTCGTACTATCCATTCTGTATATGAAAACCTTGCCTACACTCATTGGATAATATGCTGTAACATCAGTAAGTCTCAGTTTTTCAGTTTGCTTTTTACAGGCGATAAATGAAAATGTAAGTAGAACAATAACAATCCAATATTTCATAAAAATAAATTCTGATTAACCTGCCAAATTAAGTGCTTTCTGTATGATACCGCCGCCTATCACATCGTTGCCTTCATAAAATACGGCACTTTGCCCGGGTGCAATGCCTTTTACATTTTCGTAGAAGCGGATATTAAGTCCATTATCACTATTATACATGGCACTCAAGGCACCCTTATCCTTGTAGCGAATTTTGGTTAATGCTTCCATACCATCAGTAATACCATCGTATTTAACCCAGTTTATCTTTATTACCTGCACTTCGCTTTGGTCTAAATCTATTTCTTCACCAAGTGTTACAGTATTAGTATCAGGGTCTATATTGGTAACATAAGCCGGTTTTCCCAAAGCTATTTCCAGTCCCTTTCGTTGTCCGATGGTATAAAAAGGATAACCCTTATGTTTACCCAGTTTCTTGCCAGTCTTATCTACAAACCAACCACCGTTTACCCTCTCTTCCAATCCATCCACACGGCGTTTCAGAAAACCACGGTAATCATTATCAGGCACAAAACATATTTCATAGCTTTCATTCTTCTTTGCCAGTTCCGGATAGCCCATGTCAACCGCCATTTGGCGTATCTCACTCTTTCTATATTTACCCAAAGGCATGATTGTACGGCTCAACAATTCCTGATCCAACCCCCATAGTACATAGCTTTGGTCTTTGGTTTCGTCCAATCCCTTACTTATCACATAGCGCCCATTGGTGTGCTGCCTCACTTCTGCATAATGCCCCGTTGCTATCCATTGGCAGCCCAAGGCATTAGCACGTTTCAATAAAGCCCGCCATTTAATGTGCGTATTACACATTACGCATGGGTTTGGCGTACGGCCGGCTATGTATTCTTCTACAAAGTTTTCTATTACAAAGTCACCAAACTCATCCCTTATATCCAGTATAAAATGCGGAAAGCCATTGTCCACCGCAGCTTGCCTGGCATCGTTAAAGCTATCAATATTACAACAACCGGTTTCCTTGCTACTGGCATTGCTGGTGGCATAATCCCAGGTTTTCATCGTTATGCCTATCACTTCATATCCTTCCTTATGCAGCATCAGTGCAGCAACGGTGCTATCTATACCGCCACTCATTGCCACCAAAACCTTTCCTTTTGTACTCATTTTTTTTAAATTATTAGTCGACATTAGACAGGATAACCTACAATAATCATTCTTTATCAGTCCACAATAAATCGAAGTTAATGGCTATTTTAAAATTACTGTACAGAAAAGCTTATTTGGCTGATAATGATTTCTTAAAACGATAATGTATGCAACTACCTTTGGTTATAAAAACCAAGTAATACGTAAGCGCAAGGCAGGAAGCCCGATTGTGATGGCTAACTATCAGCCTACAATGCTGGAAAAATTCAGCCTGGCATGTACCAACACATTACTCCTCTACGCACTTACTAATCCTATTTTCGCACCTATCACCTCCCCTCCCCAAAAAAATAAATAAAAATATAATTTGGTAATACCAATTCTAATTCCCATAGTTTTGCTATGAACGATTGGTTAGGCATAAGGATGCCGCCACCTTATTTGGGTCTCGAACTTTTAATAATGGGTCTTATGAATTACTTTTCACGGTATTCGCGTTTCACTTGCAACAGTGCCTTCCTTAAGGTCATCA
>JANYEU010000032.1 GCA_025362915.1 Chitinophagaceae bacterium
TAGTAGTTCCTCTGCCACATCTATCAACGTGTCGCGTGCAATCACCTGCATTTGCAAGTCCTCAATCTGCTTCTCCAAAGCAGCTACCCGAGACTGGGATAACAACAAATCTGACTTGTCCTTTTCATTCATCTCCCCCAACGCTAACACCATCGAAGCTCCGTACTTCTTACGCCAATCTGACAGCAACTTAAACCCTGATACAGGGTTAAAATTAAAGCGTTTGATAGCCTCACTCTGGCTCATTCTGCCCTCCGATAATTCACGTACCAGCCACCTGCGAAAACTAGGTTCATAAACCCCTGATTTACCAGCAGATTCAAAACTTTCTGAAACCTTAACAGTGTATACATTCCCAACTTTTTCTGTTTCCATCTTCTCATTTTTTGTCCATTTTGCTGACAAGCTATTTCAGGAGATGACAGATGGATCCTGTTGAAAACTTTATGTGCCATTAATGATTGCAAGCCTACATCTTTGCGGCGTAATTGGTTCTGGGTATAGGAAGCTATACTAAGATTAAAAGGGAAACAGGTGTAAGACCTGTACTATCCCCGTAGCTGTAAAGCGACCTGTATGGTGTGTTTATCATCGACAGGTGAATTGCAATAACCACTGTTCCGCTAGTAGGGATGGGAAGGAAGCAATGAACGCTAAGTCAGAAGACCTGCCTTTTACACAATCATTCACGGCTTTCGGGCGAAAAGCATGGAATGTAAAAGGCTGGTTGCATACAGCCGTTTATGTTTCGCTTATTGACAAGTTGCAGGTTGCAAGTTATAAGATTCTAGTTACAGGTTTGAAGATACCAGTAACTGGAAACCAGCAACAAATTGGTAAGAC
Source organism: Chitinophagaceae bacterium (assembly GCA_025362915.1). GTDB lineage: Bacteria > Bacteroidota > Bacteroidia > Chitinophagales > Chitinophagaceae > Parasediminibacterium. The sequence goes on from JANYEU010000032.1 coordinate 844, forward strand.
AACTCCCTGAAAGCTCATTGTTACACTTTTAAATTTAAAAAGACAATGAGCAAAAAATTAACGCTCCTCTCAACAGCTTTGCTTGTAGCAACGGCAATCCTTGCACAGCAAGACACAAGTTATCATAGCCTAGATGAGGTTGTGGTAACCGCAAACAAAGTAGCCCAAAAACAAAGTAGTACCGGCAAGGTGGTAACCGTAATCTCTAAGGAAGAAATAGAGAAAAGTACTGGAAAAACAGTTTCCCAACTGCTGAATGAGCAGGTGGGTATGGTGATTAATGGTGCATTGAACAACGCTGGCGCAGTGCAAAATGTGAATATGCGCGGATCGAGCAGTGGGCATACACTTATATTGATAGATGGGATTCCGGCAAGTGATCCATCGGATATCAATAACAATTTTGACTTGAACTTTCTATCGCTTAACAACATTGAGCGTATAGAAATATGCAAGGGGGCACAGAGTACGCTGTATGGTAGTGATGCGGTGGCCGGGGTGGTTAACATTATCTCTAAGAAAAGCACTTCTAATAAATTGGTTAATGGCAGTGCATCGGTATCTGGCGGTAGCTATAATACCTATAAGGCCAATGCACAATTGAATGGCGGATTTAATAAGTTCAAGTACAACGTTAGCTATACAAAATCTGTAACTGATGGGTTTTCGGCGGCTTATGACAGTAGTAATAAGGGTGGATTTGACAAGGATGGCTACAATGGCGATGTGGTAAATGCGTCTTTGCAATATCAGGCTACCAAAGAGTTGTCGGTTAAGGCATACACGATGTACAGTGGTTATAAAACGGATGTGGATGCAGGTGCTTTTAGTGATAAGAAGTTCTATACCGTGCAAAATAGAAGTGATATAGATGGAGTAGGGTTTAACTATGCCAAAGGAAGCTTTGTATTGGTAGGTAACTATCAGTATAACAAGGTGAAAAGGATATATGACGACAACTATTCTAATGGAAACCCTTTCTTTTTCTACAGTAAGTACAATAGCAACAGTCAGTTTGCGGAGTTGTATACCAATGTAAAATGTGGTGGTGGGTTTAGTTTGCTTGGTGGGGCAGAATATCGTTATGGATCTATGAATAATGCATATAAGGGTACGGGTTATAGTGGAGGATTTAATGATACTTCTATTAACCAAAAGTCGGTTTATGCGTCTATCAATTTTATTGACAATAGCAAGAAATTAACTGTAGAACTGGGTGGAAGATTGAATAACCATAGCCAGTATGGCACTAATTACACCTACACATTCAACCCTTCTTACACCATTGATAATCACTTCAGGGTGTTTGGAAGTATTGCCACAGCTTATAAAGTGCCGTCATTGTTTCAATTGTATGCTGACTTCGGTACAGGAAATAAAAACCTACAACCAGAAAAGTCTGTAAACTACGAAGTTGGTTTTCAAGAGCAGTTTAAAGGATTTAGTAATAGATTGGTTTTGTTTTACAGGGACATTACTGATGGTATTGATTACAACAACAACCTGTACCAATACTTTAATTATGCTGCACAAACAGCTAGAGGGATAGAATATGAAGTATCGGTAAAGCCAATAAAGCAAATGAGCATTACAGCTAACTATACCTATTTGGCCACAAATCAAAATGTAGAAAATAGGGTTACAAGCAAAGATACATTGTATGGATATACACTTCATGTGCCTAAACATAATATAAACCTTACAGTTGGATACCAAATTACGCCTGCCTTTTATGTAAGCGTTTCGGGCAAATATGTAAGCAGCCGTTATGATTTGGGTGGTTACGATGCTTTCTTTAACCCATTGCCCGATGTAACATTGGATAGTTATTTTATTGTGGGGGCTTACGCACAATATGTTGTAAATAAAAACATCAAGTTGTTTGCTGATGGTAAAAACATTACCAACCAAAAATTCTTTGATGTACGTGGGTATAATTCCATCCCATCCATGTTTAATGGAGGGATTACCGTGAATTGGTAAATAAACTTTTTAAAAGAAAAGTCCATACTGCGATGCAACGCCGGTATGGACTTTTTTGTTTCGGAACTACTTCGGAAGGATTTATATAATACCCAATGTGTGACAAAAGCAACGAAACATGCACTCAATACATCTTCCGGGTAGGATATACCTTAAAAAAGAATTACATAATATGAGAAGAAAGACCGCATCGTTTATTGTTTGTATGCTAGTTTGTATGGTTAGTATTAAATCTGTTGCAAATGACAGGCTGATGGACACTACCGGAACACCCCCATTTGCCACCAATAATTATAGTGATAGTTTTTACAATAATGTATTGTCAGCGGCTATGGGAATAGCGCAGCCTTACCTATTGCAACAGGGAAATATTTCACTGCCCGGTGTAACGGTTGTAGATACTTCATTGGTTTATGATGGCGTAAAATACCCGACATCCAATCTGTATTACACTCCCCGCACCATTGCAAATGATGGATTTTATATTGCAGCCAACCAATTACCTTATTATGGTGCAGGTAAGCTTTCTGTTATCTGGCCAAAAGAATGCCCCAATATATTTTATGACAGCACGAAAACCATGTTTCAGTCGCATACGGATTGTATTGGATTTGGGGTTAGGGTGTTGGCTGCGGTGGGTGGAACAAGTGTAAAGAATAATGCGTATCTGTCATTTGCCAATGGGATATTAAAGGCAAACATCTGTCACTTTGCTGCTATTGGCCGGGCGCCAAACAGTTATGAAATGGCTACTTCATTTGCTACACTGGGAAGTAACCAGATTTCTGGGTGGACATATATATCTGGCAATCTTTTGCTTTCATCTGTCAACAAATACAATCATGCGCAAGACAGTACACTTGGCGTATATAACGGAGGAAGAAAAGGAGGATTTGGCTTATCGATGGCGGGTGATATGCTTAGTTTTGGAGATGGTCCACTATCATCTTCAAACGGGCATACAATGTTTATGGCAAACAATCCTGGTTTGTTGAATTCAACCAGTTTGAAAACATTTTTCCCTACCCTTTCTTCTTCAAAGATAAATACCTTCCTAAGTAAAAATAAGGTTTACCAAGTGAATGTATATGATGATTGCGACCATCTACATTACAATGATTCCAGAGCTACATCCAAGATTACGGGCATTGGCTACGGAACAATATTGATTGTTACAGACACCTTGGATGATGCACCCATTGGTTATTTCTTTACACCATCAACCTCGCTTACTTACACACCTCTGGATACTTCTAAAACTTATTGCATCTGTGTAGCAAGATACACCGCTAGTGGGCCATTACCCCTAAAGATCACTTCTTTTGCCGCAGTTGAAAATAACAATATAATAGAAGGAAACTGGCAAACAGTCAATGAATTAAATACAAACAGCTTTGCAATACAGCGTAGTAATGATGGGGTAAACTTTACCAATATCGGCATAGTTAAGGCTACAGGAATTGGCGCAAACAATTACAGGTTTACAGATAACAATCCTATTAATGGCATCAACTATTATCGCCTACAAAGTGTGGATAAGGATGGCGAAATTAGTTATAGCAAAGTGGTTTCTATTCTGTTTCAGGTAAAGAACAATAAGATTAGCGTGTATCCTACCCTTTCGAAGAATGGTGTGGTTAACATCAAGATGAGTGATGTTGTTACAGGAAAAGGTGCTATTAGGGTGTTTGATTTAAATGGAAGAATCTTGCAAACAAGTGCCATTAATATTACAAATGGCACAAGTATTCTTCCATATAAAATAAATAATTCAGCTAAAGGAACCTACATCTTGCAAATAGAAACCACTATCGATAAGCAAGCTTTTAAGGTAGTAATTGAGTAGATAGAAGTAGGATGATTGATTTAGTTGTCGAACATTTGCGGCAACCTTGCAGGCGGATTGATTGGGTTGCCGAACTTATGCGGCAGGGTTGCAGGTCGATTGATTGGGTTGCCGAACTTATGCGGCAGGGTTGCAGGTCGATTGATTGGGTTGCCGCACTTATGCGGCAGGGTTGCAGGTCGATTGATTGGGCTGCCGCACTTATGTGGCAGGGTTGCAGGTCGATTGATTGGGTTGCCGCACTTATGCGGCAGGGTTGCAGGTCGATTGATTGGGCTGCCGCACTTATGCGGCAGGGTTGCAGGCCGATTGATTGGGCTGCCGCACTTATGCGGCAGGGTTGCAGGTCGATTGATTGGGTTGCCGAACATTTGTGACAAGGTAGAATCCCGAAATCTAACCTGCTTATTTCTTATCCGCAGCAAACTGCATGGGATTCTTTGTTGTTGGAAGTGCATTGCGAGGGTTAGCCGCATTTGCCTTATAGATGGCAAACTTGCTTGGCTCTGCAGGTAAGTTACCCCAAGTATTGTTGCTTTCATCTATATCAGCGGTCTCCTTCATTGGATCCAACTGAATGGATGTTACCTTTTTATTGGTAAGGAATATCTTGGTGATATTATTTTCGTTGTGTCGCCATATCTGCGCAGGTAACCTTTCTATCTGGTTGGTACCATCCTCGAAGTTAAATTGGATGATAATCGGCATTACCAATCCTCCCTTGTTACTGAACGAAACCTCATAAAGGTGGGCTGTAGCATATTTTTCCTTATCCGCCCCATCCAAGAGTATGAATGGGTTAGGTTCTTTAGCAGATAGACTTGCATCAATGGTGCTATCATAAGCTTCCATTCCCCTATCATATTTCCAATAGAAATCACGGAGTGCAGTATCTGCATCCACTTGAAAAACAATACGCTTGTCTTCCCTGTTTCTAACCTTAGAAATATCATCAAAAGGAAGAACCAGTGGTGCAGCAGGCTTGTTATTCTTCTCCGCTTTTAATGTCTTTAGCTTCTCATTGGGTGCATACATGCCGTACTTCACAGAATCTATGGATATATCGCATGGTTCTATCCCATAAAACCAACCACGCCAATACCAAGCAAGACTTTCTGCACTGGCATCTTCCATTGTCCGGAACAAATCCGCAGGCGTAGGATGCTTGAAAGCCCAGCGTCTGGCGTACTCCTTAAAAGCATAATCAAACAGCTCCCTTCCCATCACCGTCTCACGAAGCACATTCAATGCCGTGGCAGGCTTGGCATAAGCATTCCCGCCAAAGTTTGCAATGTTCTCGCTGTTGGTCATGATGGGTTCCAATTGGTTCTTAGGCATCTTCATATAATCCGTAATCAAATAAGCAGGTCCTCTTTTAGATGGAAACTTATTATCCCATAGTTGTTCTGTCAGGTATTGGCAGAAAGTATTCAATCCTTCATCCATCCAACTCCACTGACGTTCATCGCTATTTACAATCATCGGAAAAAAGTTATGCCCCACTTCGTGGGTGATAACGCCAATCATACCATTCTTGGCGGTCTCCGTATAAGTGCCATCCTTTTCTGTACGTCCATAATTGAAACAAATCATTGGGTATTCCATCCCATTACTGGCCTCAATACTTTGTGCTACAGGGTATGGATAAGGGATGGTGAAATGAGAATAGGACTTAATAGTATGCGCCACCACCTTGGTAGAATACCTGCGCCACAAATTATACGCTTCCTTGGCATAGGCACTCATACACATTATCTTCTTGCCTTCCACATAAGTAGGCATGGCATCCCAAACGAACTTGCGGGAACTGCCCCAAGCAAAGTCGCGCACATTGTCTGCCTTGAATATCCATGTCTTTGTATCTGTAGAAGGATTCTTTTCCCGTTGCTTTGCTTCCTCAAGTGTTACCACTTCCACAGGTTCTTTGGCTGATTGTGCAGTTTTCCACCTGTCCAATTGCGCAGCAGATAATACCTGCGGATAATTTTGTGCCTCGCCAGTAGCCATTACCACATGATCGGCAGGAACTGTCATCTGTACCTTAAAATTACCAAAGGTTAAGGCAAACTCTCCCCTACTGGTAAACTGGTGGTTCTGCCATCCCTGAAAATCACTGTATACGCAAAGTCTTGGATACCACTGGGACATGGTGAACAAATAATTACCATCCTCCGGGAAGTATTCATAACCACCACGGCCACCTTTTGTAATACGGTCGACTATTTTATAATACCAATCAAGTTTGAAAACAAATTTTTCACCGGGCTTTAAGGCAGCAGGCAACTCGACACGCATCATGGTTCTGTTGATGTTATATTGTAAGGCATTACCACTTTTATCTGTAAGTTTGGTAATGATGTCGCCATACCCATTTTCTATCTTTTCATTTTCAGACAAGTATTCCATTGACGTTAGTGGGAAAGCCTTTGCCAAAGTATTGCCATCCTGATAGTTTGCATTCTTAAGGGAGTTGTGTTGGTTTTCGTCGAGCTGCAACCATATGTAGGTTAAAACATCTGGGGAGTTGTTGTAATAAGTAACAGTTTCGCTACCGGTAAGTGTTTGTTTCTTTTCATCTAATGTACAGGTAATGTCATAATCGGCACGTTGCTGCCAATACTTAGGGCCAGGAGCACCACTTGCCGTACGATATTCATTGGGCGTGGGAAGGATGGTGCCCAATTCTTCAAACTTACTTCCATGA
>JANYEU010000033.1 GCA_025362915.1 Chitinophagaceae bacterium
CCCAAAGAAATCGTAAGTCTCTCTTTCCATCCAATTAGCCGCTTCAAATAATTTACAAGCAGTGAATATGTCTGGTGTATTTATATCAGTAAATACTTTAAACCTTAATCTTATATTATCTACCAGATTATGCATGTGATATACAACCGCTAGTTCTCTTCCTACTTGATGAGGATAATGCACCGCCGTTAAATCTGTCATGAATTGAAACTGCAATGTTGGTTCGTCATACAAAAATTGCAACACTTTTAAATTCAAATCCTTTACGGCTTCGAATGAAAGCATATCATAAGTCACTTCGAAATTGGTTACTTGTACACCAAATTTCGCTGTAAGCTTTTCCTGTATATATGAATTAGTTATTGCCATTTTATTCTATTCCGTAGCTGTTTAATAAAGCCTTGTATTGGTCTCCGTTTCTTCTCCTCACACTTTCTTGTCCCACTAAATCCTGTATCCTCATAAACCCATCAATAATTGCTTCTGGTCTTGGAGGGCATCCTGGCACATATACATCCACTGGTATCACTTGGTCAATACCTTGCAAAACGCTGTAAGTATCAAAAATTCCACCGCTACTTGCACAAGCCCCTACTGCTATTACCCAACGAGGTTCTGCCATTTGTAAATAAACCTGACGCAAAACTGGTCCCATCTTTTTGGAGATAGTACCCATCACCATCAACAAATCGCACTGACGAGGAGAGAACCCTACTCTTTCAGCTCCAAACCTTGATAAGTCGTAATGAGAAGCCATTGTTGCCATAAATTCAATTCCACAACAAGAAGTTGCGAAAGGCAAAGGCCATAAAGAGTTTTTACGTGCCAACCCTACTACATCGCTCATTTTTGTGGCAAAGAAACCTTCACCACCAAAACCTGGAGGAGGTGCACCAATTGCTTCTGCAATATTCGCTGTTTTCGCATTGATATTAAAACGTACTGGACGCATAAATTATATTTTTTAGATTTAATTGATTAATATTATTTAACCCAATCCAATCTTAAATTGTTATGTTAATCTTCCCAAGTTAAAGCCCCTTTCTTAATAATGTATATAAAGCCTATCAAGAAAAATCCCACAAACATCAGTACCTCTACAAAACCTGCCCATCCCAAACTCCTAAAGTTTACTGCATAAGGATAAAAGAATATTACCTCCACATCAAACAAAACAAAGAGGATTGCCACCAAAAAATACTTGATTGCCATTGGTTGTCTCGCATCTCCGTGTGTTGGGATACCACTCGTAAAAGTTTCTAACTTATCCTTTGTTTGTCTTTTTGGTCCTACCAGTGCAGACATTCCAATCATGGTGGCAACAAAACCTGCTGCAAACATTAATTGTATGCCGATAGGAAGATAACTGGCTGCCGAAGTGTCCTTAACATCTAGTAATAGGTTTAGCCAAGTCATAATGAAAACGTTTGAATTGCGCAAAAATAAGGTTACGAGGGATATAAACTAAAAAACCCTCCGTTAAAGAAGGGTTTTTTGTAAAATTTATTTTTGAGGCTTGGAACTGGTTCCAGATTTCCCACCTGCGGGCTTAGATAATGATTTTTGCAATACTTCTTTAATATGTACTGCAAATTTATTTTGCTCAGAGGTAGCATCTGGATAAAGTGCTATTATTTTCTCACAAGCATCAATTGCTTTTGGTACATCTTTTTGCACATCATTATAATAACCCATCATGTAACATAGGTTTGAATACAATAGACTTTTATTTCTATCAATAGTCTTTTTGTTAGCAACAGTATCTTTTGCCAATGAATCATTTTGTGCCATCAAAAAGTTATTCTGCTGAATCATTGGTTCTATTGCAGTACCCAATGTAGCACTGCTATCAATTCCTTTTGCTGCTTTTACATTAAAATAATACCCTTGAGGTTTATCTGGGAATGATGCAATGTAGTTTTTAGCTATTTCCATTGTTGCCGCATAATCTTTTCCTGAAAGTGCGGTATTTGCCATTTTATAATAATCGGCCTCACCCATTGTTCCGCCCTTTAATGTCACCGCCTTTTGCAACCATTTTATTTGCTCACCGTATTGTTTTGTCTTACCATATATATCAGCGGCTTGGTTACTATACTTTACTTTGTTGGCTACACTGGTATCGGCATCTATTGCTTTTTGTATGTAACCAACTGCCTGCGCTTCTGAACCAGATGTTTTAGAATAAATGGTGATGGCAATATCATAATCAGCACTGGTTATCTTGCTGGCAGGGGCATTGGCAAAGTATTTATCTATATAAATTTTTGCATTGGTAGAGTCTCCTAGCCTATCATAGTTGTAGGCAAACAATAAATTGTTACGGAAGTAGCTTTTACATTCTCCAGCATCCAAGGCTTTGGTTTTATCTAAGCTTTCTTGGTATTTACCTTGTCTGAATAAATAATCTGCAAAGAAGAAGTCTGTTTCACAAGACTTATCTGCATATTGGATATACTTTTCAATGTACTCCTTTGCCATATTGATGTCCCTGTAAGCATAATAGTCATACCATGAAAGATATACTGGAGGGAAAGCAGGGTCTGCAGCAATGGCAGCATTGTAATATTGTTCGAACAACTCTTTGTTGCCCTGACTTTGGTATATCCTACCTATCCTGTAAGAAGGCAAAGGATTTTTTGGTTCCCTTGTATTAGCATCCATGTATGCTTTTACGGCATCTCCGCCTTCATCCGCACCCATTTTTAAGTAACAGATACCCATATTAATCATTATATCCGCAGATTTTGCATCCAACCCTGCTGCTTCTTTCAGTTTATCTATTGCATAAGTGGGATCTCCTTTCTTGGAACCTCCATCAGCATTTGCCCTACCAATGGCATCCAATATATCAGAATAAACCTTTGTTTTTTTCTTGCCCTTAATATCCTTCGCCATGGTAATTGCCTGCTCAAACTTTTGCTTGGCAGAGTTGATGTCGCCACCTTCCATAATTTCTACATGACCCATTCCAACCAATATGTAAGGATCGTTTACACCATCTTGCAATGCTTTTTGATACAAAGCCTTTGCACCGGCATAATCATCAAAGGCTAAAAATGCCTGACCATACCAATAAATGTTTTCTGCATTTTTGGCATCGGCATCATACAACTTCTTGAAAATATCTTTTGCCGATTGATTCTTCTGATAATTCAACATTTTTATTCCATCGTCCAAGCCCTGCGCCATCGCAAAGGTTGTTACTAATAAAGCCATGATGAATAGCGAAAACAGTTTTTTCATTTTTTCTATGTTTTAAAATTTGTATTTAGTCAAAAGTGGAAAGTCAAAGTTGATAGTACTATTGTCTATTATTCTTTCCCTTAATTCTAATCTATTTATTATCATTTATCATTTTTCTATTTGCAATACTTTCAACTCTCGACTTTTGACTTTCAACTCACTCCTCTATCTTACTTGTTCTTTTATTAAAATTCAGTACTGCCGGAATCAAGAATGCTCTTCTAAATATCAACTGCCCCCTTTCCATACTCAAGAAATTTGAGAAGCCCGTACCCAAACCAGTAGCATTTTCTTTTAAAATAAAATACAAAGGGCGAGCCAAGGGATACTGCGCAAAACTTACAGATGCTGCCGAAGGTTTGGCAAATAAACCCTTTTCTTCGCAACGAACGCACTCTACCATCCCTAATTTTATTTTTTTTAGTAATTCCTGCTGTTTTCTGTCATAATTATCGCCCACCCAGTTTAATCCTACAAAACCAATCGCATCGCTACGGTTGGTTATGGTGTTTATTACATCCTCGCTACTTTTAGATGCCACCACATTTTTACCAAATCTTTCACCTTTCAGTATGCTGTCTTGCAGGTATCTCACCGTGCTTGTGGCGTTCCTTCCATCCATTACCGCTATCAAATTTTCCTTTCCGCTGAGTATATCGTGCAATCTGCTGATAGTAAAAACACTGTCTTTGCAGTTTTGGTTCACAATAATAGCCACGGCATCATACGCAATTAACAAAAATTGTGGTTTATATTGAAGTGTTTCCTTATAATAATCAGTCTCCTTTTTGTTCAGTCCTCTCGCCACAATAATCAGCCGTGTGCTATCCTGTTGCAAATCCTTGAAACAATCCGCTTCCGGTTTGTAAGATGCAATGATGTGTGCATCTGGATAGGTAGATTCGTACACCTTTATCTGCTCGTCTATCACCGGTTTAAAGCTTTCATCCACACTTATGTAGATGGTGCCTTGCTGCGGTGTATCGGTTTGCGCCTTAATTTTTTTGTTATTGCAAGACGCTAGTGAGGTAATTGTAAGTATTACCAATAATATTTTAAAGTTCCAGTTATGTACAATCTTATCACTCATATCTAATAACTAATATCTCATATTTCATCTCTAAAGGCTTCCCCTTTTATTCCTCTATATAGCCTAAAGCCCCCGTATAATAAACTGATACCGCCAAAACCATAGCGCAATAGGCTATCTATCTGCATTACAAATGCTATTTTCAGCCATGTTCCCAGCAATAGCACTACTGCCACACCTAGTATTACCACAGCCCGGGTAATATCCGCAACTGTTTGCAGCGTTACCCTTTTGCCCCTTTTTTTCCGTCCAAAATTCCTCTCCTCCATTGCCATATCTTTCTGAAAGCGGCAATATAGCACTTTCTTATTTTGAGCATTACAGCGCCACATCAAATTATGGTTTATTTAGTTTTTTGATTGATAAAAACATAAGATACTTTGATGCACAAATTCCATAAAGGAAAGAAAGTTGAAAGTTGAAAGTCGTAAGTCGAAAGTCATAAGTAAAAAAGAGGCTGCCCCATTTGGAGTAGCCTCTTTTTTTGATTTTTTACTTTCAACTTTCGACTCTTGACTTACGACTAATAGTCCTAATCTCCCAGCGATATATTAATTATGTTATTCCACACCAAAGGGTCGGTAACGTTAAATGTAAAGTCCCCATTTGCAGTTAATCCTGCAATGGCAGACGTTGCGGTGGTTAAAATTTCATAATTTTTTTGACCAGTATAATCTTCTGTTGCCTATTTAAACTCATAATTTTTGTTTTATTATCAAATTGTCACTCATACCAATATCTGTCATCTCCTGAAATAGCTTGTCAGCAAAATGGGCAAAAAATGAGAAGATGGAAACAGAAAAAGTTGGGAATGTATACACGGTCAAGGTTTCAGAAAGTTTTGAATCTGATGGTAAATTAGGCGTTTATGAACCGAGTTTTCGCAGATGGTTGGTACGAGAATTAGCGGAGGGCAGAATGAGCCCGGGTGAGGCTATCAAACGCTTTAATTTCAATCCAATATCTGGGTTTAAGCTGCTGTCAGATTGGCGTAAGAAGTATGCACCCTCGATGGTGTTAGCTTTGGGGGAGATGAATGAAAAAGACAAGTCGGATTTGTTGTTAACCCAGTCTCGGGTAGCTGCTTTGGAGAAGCAGATTGAGGACTTGCAAATGCAGGTGATTGCACGCGACACGTTGATAGATGTGGC
>JANYEU010000056.1 GCA_025362915.1 Chitinophagaceae bacterium
GTAAGGCAACTAGGGTATCTAGCTAAGGCAGTTAGGGTAACATCGTAAGGCAACTAGGGTATCTAGCTAAGGCAGTTAGGGTAACATCGTAAGGCAACTAGGGTATCTAGCTAAGGCAGTTGGGGTAACATCGTAAGGCAACTAGGGTATCTAGCTAAGGCAGTTGGGGTAACATCGTAAGGCAGCTAGGGTATCTAGCTAAGGCAGTTAGGGTCACATCACAAGGCAAATTGAAAAATATGTAAAAAGCAGTCTAAGTTCATTTTAAGCGTAAAAAAGCCCTTTCCAACACGGAAAGGGTTCGCTAAACAAAGCATATTTTATAACTCATAACTACAAAGTGGCTTTATCAACATCTTTTAGAGAGGTATCTCTCTAAAAGATTCTTTTTTTAATTAATTATACATGAGACATATTGTTACACTATTCGTCAAACACATAATTGCGCTTATCCTTTTAGCTGTAGTGTCATCGCAAACAATGGCGCAGCAAATAGCCTTTCCCGGTGCTGAAGGAGCAGGAAGATTTACAAGTGGTGGTCGTGGAACAATAGCTAGCCCAACCACTGTTTTTGAGGTAACCAATCTGACTGATAAGAATACTGCTGGTTCTTTTCGATATGCCTGTAGTCAATCCATAAGTAAATATCCATACCGCACAATTGTTTTCAGGGTATCAGGAACCATTCATTTAAACTCAAAACTATCCATTATCCATACCTGAAAACACCACTGTGGCAGGGCAAACTGCCCCTGGTGATGGCATCTGTATGGCCGACTATCCAGTGGTACTTAGTGGCAATAACATAATTGTCCGTTATATGAGATTTAGGATGGGCGATAAAATCAATTAAAAACTAATCATGCCGGTTGTGGTGTGCCTGTTGCACCGTTTACGGATAGTACTTGTATGCCAATTAATGGGAGTGGGGGCGATGATGCGTTTGGCGGCGTGTATAATAATAACCTTATCATAGACCATTGCACGGTTGGTTGGGGAGATGATGAATCATTAACTGTTTATAGGGGTGATAGCCTTACACTGCAATGGAATTTTATTACCGAAGGATTAAATTATGCCTATCATTTTGAAACAGGCGACACAGATTTTGAACACCATGGCTTTGGAGGAATATGGGTGCATTGCATGGGGCACTTTTCACCACAATTTATTTGCACATTGCAAAAGCCGCAATCCACGCTTTGCTGGCAATAGCACTTATCCTGTAGGATCTATAGAGAGTGCTGATTTTAGAAATAATATTATTTACAACTGGGAACTATTTTCTATATATGGTGGTGAGGGAGGTCACTATAATGTGGTGAATAATTACTATAAATCCGGACCAGTAACGGGTACGGCTACCAGATATCGTATTGTAAATGTAAATAGCAATGTAGCCAATGGGTATGCTCATTATTACTTATCAGGAAACTATGTGTATGGGGCTGTAAAAAATACAAATAATAATTGGACAGGTGCTTACATGAATACAGGAAAAGCGGTTGATACGGTAATTTCAAAGGTTACTACGCCTTTCATTCCATCATATCTCCCTTCCTTTACAAACACTGCTAAAGAGGCGTATGATACCGTATTGAAAAATGCCGGCGTTACCATTCCTCGTAGGGATACACTAGACCAAAGGGTTGTAAATGATGTGCAAAATAGGATTGGAAGACTGATTGATGCGCAAGGAGGATACCCACATGCAACCCCTTATGCGGAAACAGTAAATGCCTGACCAACGCTTAATTCGGCAACCGCACCAATAGATACAGACCATGATGGTATGCCAGATAGTTGGGAGATAGCCAATGGATTGAATCCAAATAATGCAGCAGACAGGGGTGCTTTTGCGTCTAATGGTTATACCAATCTAGAAAATTACCTCAACGGAATTACTGCTTCTCCAACACCTATCCCTACAAACATTGCAACAGCAACCTGGCCTTTGTTAACAGATCAGACGCCAACTATTACAGGAAATATAACTGCTACAAACCAATCTGTTGGTAGCGTATTGGCCGGTATTAATTATGGTAACACTTTTGGGGGAATTAATGGATGGCAAACTATAGTGGCAACAACCTATTTGCCTAAGGTTTATACAGCCAATGCTTATCTGGAATACAGCGTTACCCCTCTTCCCGGAAAGATTCTTACCGTGAATGCCATCGGATTAGGTGCATTGGGAGGTGGTGGAACCGGTGTAAAAGCAGCCATCTATTATTTCTTGGATAGTTTTACAACTTCCAAACCTGTTGGCGGATGTTACTATAATGAAACCACTTATACTGCAATTAGTACTACACCCATGTCACTCCTAAATGCAAATACCGCATCATTGGCAGGAGAACAATCAGGTAGTATGCCTACATCCATTACTGTATTACCCAATCAGACTTTGTCGGTAAGGGTATATGTATGGAGTACCGGTACGGCAAACCGGTATTTTGCCAACCAGAATGTAACCATTAACGGTATAACATCCGATGCACCATTATCTGTAAACCTGACAGATTTATCAGCTAATGTTATAAACGATAAGGTTGTGCTGAATTGGAAAACGGTTAATGAAACCAATATGAAAGGGTATGAAGTGGAGAAAAGTACCGATGCACAAAAATTTATATGGATAGGAAATAGGACTGCCAAGAATCTTGCAACCAATTCTTATCAATTTATTGATGATGGAAAACTGGAAAGCATTACTTATTACAGATTAAAGATGATTGATAAGGATGGCAGTTTTAGGTATTCTTCCATGGTATCTGCCAAAAATAATCCAACCAATACCTTGTCTGTCTCCCCAATCCTGTTGTCAATACGCTTATTGTTACGCATGGCACCACAGTGGGCAACCCAACACTTTCCATCTTAAATATGGAGGGTAAGAAGATGTTGGTAAAAGGAGTATCGGCTGGGGCATCACAGACTTCCATTGCGGTAAGTGCTTTAAAACAAGGGGTTTACCTGTTGCAGTTCATGGACAACAAGGGTATTAAAACCATTAAATTCATAAAAGAATAGAGGTTTTTTAATGACTACCCACCATTTGGTTTTCGCTTAAATATTCTTCATAATCTTCCCGTCCTTTCGGATGTCTCATCTGGTGCGCATGATGAGACATCCGAAAGGACGTTCACAGGTTCAAAACACGTTTATTACCAAATGGCGGATAGTCATTTAAAAAACATGCCATCTAAAAGGTAAAGGTTGGTTATCTATATACCATAGTTAAGTTATGTGTACGACAATGCCTTGTCTTGTCATAGCAAAGCACATATATGTGCATGGCAAAGGTTTGCCATAAACAATATGATTTTAAGGGGTAAATAAAAAGGAGCTGATTCAATCAATGAATCAACCCCTTTTTTGTATGTAACTAGTCATTCTCAAATAAACGTCACTTCCCATACGCCCATCTTTTCGCCCTTAAAGTGAAACGTCTTACTTAAAATCAAAACTCCCTTTGTGCCTTCTTTGCGTTATGGCTTTGCAAACCTGTCCATTAACTTTTTTCTTCTTAAAAGTGATGTTTATTTCTTTCCAACTATTTATAAACAATTTTATTTCCCGCTTTAATCTTCTCGAAACCAGCAAATATCAATATCCAGATGGAAGATATTTAATCAAAGGACAATTAGATAATTTTTATGCTTGAATAATAAAATTAATTAGAATTTAATCTATTGTCAGGACGGTACAGGACAGATAATGATTTTCGGTTGCTACTTTTACACGTAATCAATAAACTTGCTGGTGCTATATCGATGTAAAGTGTTAAAATAGTATAATGATATATTAAAATGATTTTGCTATACTGAACAAATTTATTGTTTTAAAAGCTTGTTTCGTCTGATTTACTACTTATGATAAATAAAAATGGTTGCTGATATGAAAAAAATAAAATGTTTGCTGATATGAAAAAAATACTACACCCTTCCCAGATGCCTTGCATCGCACTCTTTAGTTTAATAAATAACAAGCACCATATGAAAAATTCAACAAAAACATTGCCAGTAAAAACGCTTACAGGTAATCTATGTTCCAAAAAAGAAGTAAATAAGCAAGGAAGTCTATTCCTAAGTTGGCTGAAAATGTTGCCACTTGTTTTGTTGGTAGCAATGGGTGGCATGCTTACTAAAGCATCTGCGCAGACCTATTATTTCAAGCCTGTTTCTGCTTCGAATTCTGTCACAACTAATGCCGTAGCAAACTGGTTGGTTAGTACAGATAGTACTGGTAGTACCACTGCTTATACCACGCCTACCACCACTGGAGCAAATACATTTCAATATCTTGGTGCCGCTAATAGCGTTATTACGCTTACAGGTGCAAGTGTGATGACTATTCCTTCGTCAACTTCTTTTAGCATATATGGAACTATCCATAACGACTATAGTACACTTAATAGTACTAATAATAACGTAGTTGCAACGGGGACGCTCATTATGCAGAACGGTTCAATTTACGAATTCAATCACCCCAATCAAAGCATCTATTTCTCAACGGCCATTCCCACTACGAATGTTACTTGGAGTTCCAATTCTACTATTGTTATAAATGGGTGTAGTGCGAATGATAACTTATTTACTGTGGGTGGAACTTATGGGAACTTGATAGTTAATGCCCCAACCACAAATAGTGTTGGGGTATATTTCGTTGCCGGTTCTGGTGCACTTACATTTAATGGTAATGTAAGTTTTATTTCTTTGGGGCAAGGAAAACTTAAAATGTTTAATAGCCCTACTACTTCTTGTACATTGACTGTAGCAGGCAATTATTATTGTAATAACCTTAGTGTACCTATTGCCAATGTGAATTTTTTGTCGGCAGGATTGTTAGCAGGTAATAGTTTCACTATGAATATCGGTGGAAATGTAACGGGTGCCATTGCTACTGGAACAACCCCAGCTACTAGCGGATTTAATATTTTGAATTTGACGGGTTATGGAACGTTGGATTTGGGTGTGTTAGGTCAGTTTTCTAATGGTAAATGGACTAATATTAATGTTTCTGGTAACTACAGTTTGCTTTCAGCTTTGGCTACTAGCTCTAGTACTACAATAAATGTAACAGGGACTTTAGATTGTGGCGCATACGCTGTAAGTGGAACAAGTAGTTTATTTACGCTAGCAAGTGGTGCCACCCTAAAAACTTCTTTGGCTGCTGGTATCAATGGGGCAGTAACCACAACAGGAACATCTTCATTTAGCACATCAGCCAATTATGAATTTGATGGTAGTGCAGCATTAGCAGTTACTGGAACGAATATGCCAGTAACAGTAAATAATTTGACAGCCAATAATTCTAATGGGCTTAAACAGAGTGCAGCCACTACTGTTAGTGCAAGTTTATTTTTAACAGCGGGCTCTTTTAGTCTGAATAGTTTGGCATTAACAATGGGTAGCAATGCCAATATTGTTCGCACAGGTGGTACCATTTCCGGCGCACCAACCTATGCTTCTACAGTAAATGTGGCTTATGGCAATACGTTGACAACTTCGGCTGCAACCGCCTCATCTACAGCTTCATACGCAACTAACGCTGCTACAGCCCCTGTTGCAACAACTACTACCGCTGCAACTGCGGTTACTACTTCAATATCAACTAGTGCTGTAACAACTTATGTTACGCCAGTTGCAACTTCGGCAGCAACTTCTAATGGTTTAATATTAACACCTTCTGCGGCAACTGCTGCTGGTAGTGCGGTGCTTACATTTGCAAATACAACTGGCGTTGTTGCTGGGCAAACTGTTACGGGTACTAATATTCCAGCGAGTACTACTGTATTGTCTTTGGTGGCAAATACATCTGTTACCTTGTCTGCAAATGTGCAAACTGGAGGTGTTGCGGTAGGTGCCAACATTACTTTTACTAGTGCGTCCCCGAATGTGTTGACGTTCACTGCCTCTGGTAGTCCAACTGCTGGTACACTTGTAACTGGAACAAATATACCTGCAGGTACTACGGTATCTTCATCTACGGCTACAGTTGTTACGTTGTCCAATGCTATTACAAGTGGTACTACTGTTGCAAGTGGTGCGAGCATCAATTTTAGTAGTAATGTTTTAACGTTTGCTAGTACAACAGGAGTAGTGGTTGGTCAAATCGTAAGTTCCGGTGCTTCAAGTAGTCCTATTCCTGGTGGAGCTACGGTAACTTCTTTTACTGGTACCACAGTTAATTTGTCTGCAAATGTGGCGATTGCAACGCTTGCGTCTGGGGTAGCTCTTAGTTTTGATGGCAATACTTTGACGGTTTCCAGTGCAACTGGCATTACCGCAGGGCAATCTGTATTTGGTACTAATATACAGCCAGGTGTAAAAGTTGCTTCAGTTAGCGGTACTACAGTGGTACTATCTACCCCTGTGAATGGTGCCATTGCGAGTAGTGCTGCTATTACTTTTGGTGGAAATGTATTATCATTTGCAAGTACCATTGGCATAGTTGTCGGTCAAATTGCAATTGGTACCAACATTCCAACAGGCGATACAGTGGTAGCCGTTACAAGTACAACTGTTACTTTATCTGCCCCAGTAACTTCAACTGGTGTAACAAATGGTCAAAGCATTGTCTTTGGCAGAGCCTTGTATTTTGCAAGCACTTCTGGTATTGTTGCTGGACAAACAGTTACTGGTACAAACATACCATCAGGTACTACCGTGTCTTATGTAAATGCAAGGGAGGTTTATTTGTCAAAAGCTATTACAGCCAGTGTAGCAAGTGGGGCAACCATTACCTTCTCTACTTCTGCAATAACAACAGGTGTAGAGTTGCCTACAAGCACTACTGCAT
>JANYEU010000011.1 GCA_025362915.1 Chitinophagaceae bacterium
TTGCGAGCATTGTTACGAGTGTTGCGAGCATTGTTACGAGTGTTGCGAGCATTGTTACGAACAGCGACTGGCTTGTTGCGAGCAATTAACCACCTGTTGCTTGCAACAAGCCAGATGCTACGAGTGATGCACGTATTGTTACGAGTGATGCACGCATTGTTACGAGTGATGCGCGCATTGTTACGAGCAATATTGGTTGTAACACGCGTGATGAATGGCTTGAAGAACGTAAATCATCTAACCCATGAGTAAATATGGATACATATATTTGTATGGAATAATTAATTAGAAAATCGTTCTGTTGATTTTTTTGATGAAGACCAATTGAACAGCAAAAATTAAAAAAGTATGACACTCGAAACAAATCAAGAAGAGTTAAAACGGCTCAAAAATATTATTCTTGCAACAATAGATTACTCATTGCAAAAATCAGCTGATATAATAAAGATTGATGGACGAGTTCCAGGAGAATCG
This sequence comes from Chitinophagaceae bacterium, assembly GCA_025362915.1. Lineage (GTDB taxonomy): Bacteria > Bacteroidota > Bacteroidia > Chitinophagales > Chitinophagaceae > Parasediminibacterium. Next base: position 475 of record JANYEU010000011.1, read on the forward strand.
TATTATCAAGAACTAAAACAAAGCACTAAGTACCATTTTAAACAAAAAAACTTTGCAAAACTTCAACAGATACTTTCAAAAGTTTTAGAAACCCCAGTAGCTCGTGGTGATGGAAGCTTTGATAATTACATTAAAGAAAAAACAGGATATGAGATAAGTATATTTAAAAATATTGAAGAAAATACTGACAAGATTATTAAACAAAACAAGATTGAAAATGAGGAAGAATTTTATGATGCAGCCCGTATGATTCATAAGCTTAAACAAGAATATGCCGATGAAGATAAAATCAATGTGCTGGATAATCTATGTCGTGACTTTGCCAAGTTAATAAATAAAACAAAAATTTTAGACGATAAGTACATTCCAAAAGAGCTATCTCATATTCAATCACCAAATAAAAAATATAGACTGATAGTATCAGAAAGCGAACAGAATGGCGAATATGGGGTAACAAGTGTATGTGTTACTAGTAAAAATGGTGGAGCAAGTATCTATGACGTGGAAAGAATTAATTTAGATATTAAAGCTTATTGGGAAGGCGACAATACAATAATAATAGAATCGAAAAAAGAATATAAGGCTCTTTCAAGGCGCAATCAAATTCAATTCGGTAATGACGTTATTGACGTTAATTTAATTGAGGATTAACATCCAGCCCATAAATGCCTATGCAATACTTTTAGAAAAGCGGGGTACTGTGAATTAATCCCTTCATGGAATGTATAGCTATCAAATTATTAATATTTTTACATCTTATTATTGTTGGTCAGGAATACAATTGAATAAAAGCCTAACCATTCTATTCACTGTTGCTTGATAAAGAACATAGATATTCGCTGCATTTACAAAATAATATTTTTGCTTAAGTTATAGTTACACAAAAGAATGATGATTATTGTAATTAAAGCAACACCTTGAAATTATGAGAAAATTATCGCAAGACAAAAGCTTTCAACTTTCAATTTTACTAACACTTCTCTTTTTTGGAACGGGCATTGCCTTTTTGTTTTTAGGCCTTGCCAATTATAGCTGGATTCTCTTTGTATTGTTACCCATTGTTTTAGGCATTTCAATTGGCGCAATGCCTAATAAGAAATATTTGCTTTGGGGTTCGCTAATTACAACAGTTATCTTTTTAGTTGGCATGTACATCCCCGGATTATCAGGACTGTTATGCATAGTGATGGCTTTGCCATTAGTTGTTCCATTAATTTTTTTGGGCTATATCATTTCGCATTTAACCAAAAAACACAAAAACATAGAATCAACCACAAACCTTCCTGTTCTGTTACTACCCTTACTGCCGTTTATTATTGCTGCGCCAACGGAACATTTCCTCAATCCAAACAAAAAAGAAATTGTTGAAGTGAGAACAGAACAAGTGTATAATTATACGCCGGAGCAAGTTTATGATGCCATAAAATCAGTAGATACATTAATAGCAGAAAAGCCATACCTAATGAATTTCGACTTGCCTATTCCTGTGAAATGTGTTTTAGAAAAAGAAGCAATTGGGGGCTTAAGAACCTGTTACTTTAAGGCTGGAAGGCTTAGTAACGAAGATTTTGGGAGTGGAACAATTGTAGAGAAAATTACACAATTGGAGAAGGCAAAGGTTTTAAGAATGGATGTAATTAACTACAACTTGGTAGGAAGAAAATGGATTGGTTTTAAAGAAGCGATTTATTACTTTGATAAGGTTGGAAAGAATAGTTGCAAACTAACAAGGATTACAACATACACATCTGAATTGACACCAAGGATTTATTGGGAACCATTGGAAAAGTTAGGCATCCGACAAGAACATGAGTATGTTTTCAGTAATTTAGCAAACGACTTGAAGAAAAAATATGGTAAGTAACATTGGATTGGGCTCAATGATATAGCATTTAATAAAAAAACAACTACAATGAAATTTACCAAACTTGTCCCTAACATTTTTTATACTGATATAAAAGTAGGATTGGTGCTTTTTATTGATTGTATTGGGTTTACCATTGGTTACGATGATTTACAATCGGAAGAACCTTGTTGTGTGGCAGGGAGAGATGGATTGGGCATATTAATCATTCAAAGCAAGGAATTTGCCGAAAAAGATAGGCCAGAACTAAGGCTTCAAACAGATAATATTGAAGAAGTGTATGAAAAGGCAAAAGCAACACATCCGGACTTGCTTCATCCTAATGGAAACAAGATTTCACTTAAACCTTGGGGAGCTAAGGAGTTTGCCCTGCGTGATGAATGTGATGTGTGCATCATCATTCAACAATGGTAGATTTGAATGAATCGTCTCGTCTGCCGTCTGTGGTTTTAAAATCCAGAAATACTAACTTGCGACATAAAGCTATCTTTGCAATCTTCAATTAATATTTTTAAAGCAATTACTCCCCTTAATGAATTACACAGAAATAGATATTACTACCACAAATGTGGAATTGAAAGACTTGCTGATTGCAGAGCTTTCTGAGATTGGATATGAAGGGTTTGAAGAAACAGATCTTGGATTGAAAGCCTTTCTGCCAGAAGATAACTTTGAAGATGCCACATTGGAAATATTAGCTGCCAAACACAACATAGAATATACCATTACCAGCATTCCACACCAAAACTGGAATGAACTGTGGGAAAGTAACTTCAGTCCGATGACGGTGGATGATTTTGTGGGGGTAAGGGCATCTTTCCATGAGCCGATGAATAATGTGGAACACGAAATAATAATAACACCCAAGATGAGTTTTGGCACTGGTCACCACGCCACTACTTATATGATGATGGATTTGATGAGGGATATGGACTTTACAAATAAATCTGTGTACGACTTTGGTTCTGGCACAGGCATTCTGGCAATATTGGCAGAGAAACTAGGCAGCAAATCGATATTGGCAGTGGATTATGACGATTGGTGTATTGAGAATTCAAAAGAAAATATTGAATCGAATGGATGTAAATATATAAAAATAGCCAAGGCTGATAATGCACAAACGGGAGAGGCGTTTGATGTTGTATTGGCGAATATAAACAAGAACATCATCTTGGATAATATGGCTACATTGTCAGAAGATATTAAACCTAATGGATACATTTTGCTTAGCGGACTGTTGCCAGAAGATGAAAAAGACATACTTGAAGCCGCTAAGATTCAAAGATGGGAACATCTGATTACCGTTACAAAAAACAATTGGATTGCACTTAAATTTTCAAGGTTAGCATAAATTATCAAAAGGCATTTACAAGTTGATTTATTAATTCAGTATATTTGTAATTGCTTTACAAACTAATTTGCAGAATGAACGAGGTTTTCCTAATATTTTTATCTTACCTAATTGGCTCAATTCCTACATCTGTCTGGGTGAGTAAATATTTCTTTGAGATTGACATCAGGGACTATGGAAGCGGCAATGCTGGCGCAACAAATACTTACAGGATACTAGGGAAAAAGTGGGGCACATTTGTAATGATTGCGGATATGGTGAAGGGAATAATAGGCACTTCGCTTTATATATTTTTACCATTTTATCTTACACATGAATTACAAAGAACCAATTTAATGATAGGTTTAGGATTGGCGGCAGTGGTTGGGCATATATTTCCTATTTGGGCAGATTTTAAAGGAGGTAAAGGGGTTGCAACCCTATTTGGGATGGCGGTGGCCATTCAGCCATTGGTGGCGCTTTGCTGTGTAGGTGTATTCTTACTAGTCCTGTATTTAACAAGGTTTGTTTCACTGAGTTCTATTTTGGCAGGAGTATCTTTCATGGTTTTCATATTATTCATATTTAATGAACATGAAACATTGTATAGAATATTTGCAGTTTTGGTTGCGTTGATGATTGTGTTAACACATCAGAAAAACATTACAAGAATACTAAAAGGAACAGAAAGTAAAGTGCCAATATTGAAATATCGCGACAGGCGAAAGCAGCGTCGCAATTTGGATGGTAACTAAATTTTTGCAGAATTACCCCATACATTTAAAAAAAATATTAGTAAAAAAGCCCAATTCCTTGTTAAAAGTAACAATCTTATTTAATATAGATTATAACAGACTGACATTAATTATCTTTGCAGTTCTCATTTACATCACCTAATTCAATTATTTAGGCATGTCTAACAGTTTATTTGAAAGTTTAGAGTTAAAAGATGAAAGGACACTCCTTATTCAAGGACTTCCATCTTCCATTGAAAAGCAATTTGTAAAGTTGTCTTACGCTAAAAACGTAACTCCCTTACTTAGATCTAAAAAAATTGATTTCGCATTAGTTTTTGCAGTCAATCAAAATCAGCTTAATAACATTTTAAGGGAAGTTTTTATTGCCTTACATCCTAATAGTAAGTTATGGATTGCTTATCCTAAAAAGACTAGCAAAATAATAAGCGATCTGAATAGGCAAAGCAGTTGGGATTTGCTTATAGAAAGTGGATTTGAAAATTTAAATCTTGTTTCTATTGATAACGTATGGAACGCCGTACTTTTCAGAAAAATTGGAACTGTAGAACAAGAGCTGTCGGTTCAGGATGCAACTACCCGTCTTGTTGCCAGTGAGCAAAAGGATATTACTTCTATTAGTACTACTACTGTTGATTTTGAAAAGAATCTAGTTGTTCCACCGGCTGAACTAGAAAAGATTTTCAAAAAGCATACAGAAGCCAGAGACTTCTTTACCTCTTTATCCGTCACTAATCAAAATGAATATGTATCATGGTTAGCTGACGCAAAGCGTGGTGAAACAAAGCAAAGAAGGCTGGAATCGGTTTTGGAGAAACTAACATCTGGCAAAAGAACACCAATGGAAAACTAATAATTATACTAAAATAAATCAAAAAAGCCTGAAGCATCTGCTTCGGGCTTTTTTATTCATAATGCCTGATTAATTAAACCAAAAGATTGTTCAATACCATTACTTACTTTCGCACTCTTTACAAAAACAAAATCAATCATTCTACTATGTCATTATATGCGCAACGAGGGGTTTCAGCACAAAAGGAAGAAGTACATGCAGCAATTAAAAACCTCGATGCAGGCTTATATGCAAATGCTTTTTGTAAAATGTATCCTGATTACTTGGGAGGAGATGCTGATTGGGTAAATATCAGCCATGCGGATGGTGCTGGGACAAAAAGTATTCTTGCTTATTTATATTGGAAAGAGACGGGCAACATTTCTGTTTGGAAAGGCATTGCACAAGATGCAGTAGCCATGAATCTGGATGATTTGCTTTGCGTGGGTGTCTGTGACAATCTCCTCTTTTCTTCAACCATTGATCGAAATAAAGCCGTAATCCCTGGAGAAGTACTAGGGGCGGTAATAGATGGAACACAGGAGTTCTTTAATCAATTAAAAGAATTTGGTGTAAATATTCATTATCTCGGTGGAGAAACGGCGGATGTGGGAGATGTGGTTAGAACCATTGCCGTAAATGGCACAATGACTGCAAGATGGCCAAAGAATAAGCTGATTACAAATGATAAGATAACCGAAGACAATGTGATTGTTGGTTTTTCCAGCAGTGGGCAGGCTACTTATGAAACCAGTTATAATAGTGGGCTAGGTAGCAATGGATTGACCAGTGCCAGACATGATGTGTTGGGTAAGTACTATGGGAAGAAATACCCGGAAACTTTTGAACCAACATTGGCGGACAAAGTGGTTTATATAGGTAAAAATAAAGTAGAAGATAAAGTTATTGTAGAAGGTAATGAACTTACCATTGGGCAATTATTATTAAGCCCAACAAGGACGTATGCGCCTTTATTAAAAATTTTATTAGATACACATTTTGATGATATTACTGGCATTATTCATTGCAGTGGGGGTGGGCAAACAAAGTGTATGAAATATTTACCCAAGCCCTTAAAAATTGTAAAAGATAATCTTTTTGAAATACCCCCTATCTTTCAATTGATACAAGAGAACTCTGGTGCTGATTACCGCGAAATGTATCAGGTATTTAATATGGGACATAGGTTAGAAGTTTTTACAAATAAAGAAGCCGCAGAGAAAATGATAGCAATTTCAAATCAATTTAATATTGAAGCTAAAATTGTTGGGAGAGTGGAAGCATCCGAAAAGAAGGAATTGATATTAAGTGGTAAATTTGGCGGGATAGTATATTAGTTAAAATTACTTTTAGAAATCATATTTACACACTTTTTTCGTTTTAGTTATAAGATTCAAAAATTTAGATAGTAATGGCAGAAACAGTTATATCACTCGAAAATGTAAAGATTTTTCAAGGGCAGAGCCTTATTTTGGAAAATGTAAATTTCACAGTTGAAAAGGGTGAATTCGTTTATCTGGTTGGCAAAACAGGTACAGGTAAAAGCAGCCTTCTAAAAACATTGTATGGAGAGCTAAAACTACAAGAAGGGAAGGCAAATGTTGTAGGATTTGATTTGAGTGATATGGATTGGAAGAAAGTGCCATTTCTTCGTCGGAATCTAGGCGTAGTTTTTCAAGACTTTCAATTACTTACAGATAGGAATGTGTATGAGAACCTGAAATTTGTATTAAAGGCAACAGGTTGGAAAGATGAACGTTTGATGGAAGAAAAAATAAATGACGTACTGGATAAGGTAGGTCTTAAAAGTAAAGGATTTAAAATGCCTTTTGAGATGAGCGGCGGCGAACAGCAAAGGGTTGATATTGCCAGGGCATTATTAAATTCTCCAAAACTTATTTTGGCAGATGAACCTACAGGTAATCTTGACCCAGAAACAAGTGATGAGATAATGCAATTGTTGTTTGAAATTGTAAAAGATTACGGAGCAACCATCCTTATGGCCACACATGATTTTATTGTAATTAACAGATACCCTTCCCGTATTCTTAAAACAGAAAGGGGGCAAGTTTTTGATAGTAGCAATTAATAAGGAATTCCCTATCAGTAGATAATAAAAAAGGCTGTCCGAATATTCGAGACAGCCTTTGTATTAAACTATTATTTACCGACTTATTTTATTGTATAAGATTTTAATTTAAAGGTTGTTGTAGCGGTAACATGTGTTATAGGGTCTATTGTTGTTAAATTGAAGCTAATCAATCCAATGCCTTCTGCATAATAGAAATCGCCTGTACCCAATTGGATGGGAGTTCCATAAATAATAGTAGTAAAAGTGGCACTAACATGAGCAACATTCGAAAAATTATTACCCAGCACAGATAATCCATCCGCTGCTCCTTGTAAAGTATACGCCAAGGTTACAGGCAACTTTATTCCTTGATAAGTGATAATCAAGTGATTTGACCAAGTAGCATTTTTTATCAATATTTTTGGTAAATAATATTCAGAAAAAGTACTCAACTCAGGTATTCCTAAACTTGATAACAAACTCCCTCTCCTAAAATAACCTGTATCTATTGCAGCATAATAAATATCACCGCCCGCTGAAGTATTAACAACACTATAAATAGTATCACCTACTGCTATTGTACTATCGGTAGCTGTAAACTTGTAAACAGAATCCTTGAAAGCAGAATCGCTGGAGTTTCTGAGATAAGTCCACGTACTCCCAACAGTTACAGGGCTAAAACTAGTATTCAGCAACGTCGTATTAGAACTTTTCTTGCAACTACTCATCGTAGCAATAAGTGCAATAACTGTTAATAATCTTTTCATTTTGTCGATGTTTTAAATTGTTTTTTATTAAGAAGTAGATAAGGTTAAATTCGCTGCCTACAACATTTTACAAATATCATTGCCTTTTAGTAAAATAAACAAAAGAAATTATGAAAGCATGGAAAAGTTATCAAGAAGAGAATAAAGAACGGTTCTTAGATGAATTGTTGCAGTTGTTGAGGATACCTAGCATAAGTGCCAAGAGTGAGCATCAGTCAGATATGCTTACCTGTGCCGAAGCAGTTAAACAACGTTTGCTAGAAGCTGGCGCAGATACTGTTACTATTTATCCAACTGCAGGACATCCGGTAGTATATGGTGAAAAGATTTTTGATGCATCAAAACCAACAGTATTGGTATATGGGCATTATGATGTACAACCAGCCGATCCATTGAATCTTTGGAATAGTGGCCCTTTTGAACCATTGATTAAAGATGGAAAAATATTTGCAAGAGGTGCTTGCGATGATAAAGGGCAGGTATATATGCACGTAAAGGCTTTTGAAACAATGGTAAAAACAAATACATTGACCAATAATGTTAAGTTTATCATTGAAGGGGAAGAGGAAATTGGCAGCCCTAACCTTGCAACCTTTGTGAAAGAAAATAAGGAACTATTAAAGGCCGATGTAATATTGATAAGCGATACATCCATGCTTAGTATGGAAAACCCATCGATAGATACTGGTGTGCGTGGACTTAGTTACATTGAGGTAGAAGTTACGGGGCCTAACCGCGATTTGCATAGTGGCGTTTATGGTGGTGCTGTAGCAAATCCTGCTACGATACTTGCCAAATTGATTGCCTCTTGTCATGACGAGAATAATCATATTACCATACCGGGGTTTTATGATGATGTATTGGAATCCTCGCCCGAAGAAAGAACTAAGATGGCAGAAGCTCCTTTTGATGAAACCGAATTTAAGGAAGATCTAGGTATTTCTAGTTTGTGGGGAGAGAAAGGATATACAACTACTGAGAGAACAGGCATCAGACCAACGCTTGAAGTAAATGGAATATGGGGAGGATATACTGGGGAAGGTGCAAAAACAGTTCTTCCATCCAAGGCTTATGCTAAAATATCTGCCCGGTTGGTGCCTAACCAATCATCGGCCAAGATTACAGAGAAGCTTATCAGTTACTTTAAAAGTATTGCGCCAGCAGGTGTTAAGGTAGAGGCGTTTGAACATCATGGTGGCGAACCTTACCTTACCCCAATAGATAGCATAGAATATAAGGCTGCCGAAAAAGCTATTACAACTACGTTTGGCAAAGCACCTATTCCGGTAAGGGGCGGCGGAAGTATTCCTATCTGTGCTTTGTTTGAGCAGGAATTAGGCATTAAGATAGTATTCATGGGTTTTGGTTTGGATAGTGATAACCTACACAGTCCTAATGAGAAGTTCGACTTATTCAATTTTTATAAGGGAATAGAAACAATACCTTACTTCCATCAGTATTATACGGAGATGGCGAGCCGTTAACCGCTTTCCGTTGAACGATATACCGATTATCGCCGACTGTCAACGACCAGTGATAGTCGTTAACGGCAATACGGTCAACGGTTGTACATCGGTTTACAAAAGAGAAACAATGAATACAACCAACTATCAAATAAAGCTGGAGCATTTTGAAGGACCTTTCGATTTGCTATTGTTTTTTATTGAACGTGATGAATTGGATATTTACAATATCCCTATCACTAAGATAATGGACGACTTTCTTGCCTTTATTCATACGCAGGAAAAACTGAACATTGAATTGAGTAGTGAGTTTATCCTATTTGTTTCTACGTTGATGCGTATTAAAGCCAGACTTTTATTACCAAGAAAAGAAATAGATCCTGATGGAAATGAGGTGGATCCAAGGCAAGAACTGGTAGATAAGATACTGGAATATAAACGCTTTAAAGAGGCTTCTGTAAAGATGGCAGAAATGGAAGCCGAGCGTTTATTAATGGTGAAACGTGGGAACCTACAAAAGGAACTATCGGAAATAGGCGAGGCAAGTGGCGAAGGAACGGAGATACAGGCCATTACCATGTTTAAACTAATGAAAGCCTTTGAGAAGGTGATGCTACGTGTGCATGAACGCCAAAACAAACCAGTGCATACGGTAGTGCGTTATAACTACACCATGGAAGGCAGCAGGGAACACATGATGCACCTTTTGCAAACAGAAAAGAAGGTGGCTTTTGAACAGATATTTGAGTTGTGTAAGGATAGGATACATGCCTTATTCTTATTCCTATCACTACTGGAACTTTCTCAGCAACGATACATGACCCTGTTGATTGGAGAAGGGATGAATAACTTTATTGTGGAATGGAATGAAAACAGGGAGGAGGAAATAGCCGCCAATCCGGAAGCCGAAGAGTTATAAAATGAACATTACACCGAAAATACAAAAGAGAGACAGTCCATCAAAGGCTGTCTCTCTTTTTCAATAAAAGTGTATGTATTATCTAATACTCGTCCTCATTAAACATAAAGTCTTCCTGACTTGGATAATCAGGCCAAATATCTTCTATACTTTCATATATCTCTCCTTCATCCTCTAATTCCTGTAGGTTTTCTATCACTTCCAAAGGGGCTCCGCTCCTGATTGAATAGTCTATCAACTCATCTCTTGTTGCTGGCCAAGGCGACTCTTCTAAGTAACTGGCTAATTCTAAGGTCCAAAACATAGCTTTAAAAATTTGCGCAAATGTAATTGTATAAATCAATTTTTCAAATCTAAGTTTTTAGGGCATAAATTATACCAATAATTAAACGATTTGAATGATGAAAATTGGTTTAGTTGATTTGAGGCTTTGGTTTAGAGAAGTTAGCTATTCAATATGAAATAACTCTTAAGTAGATGGCTGGAGCCCTGATTTAAATTTTGTTTTGACGTATAATGCTGGGATTTCTAATTTTTCAGGGAAGTACTTTATTGGTTGTGCATTCATTAGCCAATTGAGACTTGCTTTAGTGCGAAAATTATTTTAGCTTATTCACCGATTAAATTCAAAAGAATGAAATAAGACTTACCTTGCTTCCATTATTCTATAACAACAACGATTTTTTTGCCGATTATATCGTTTTTAATGCTGGAAACGGATAACAATAATCCCCAAATACATATTTACTGGTTCTGAGGTTTGAAACAATGGTTTATAGTGTTTAAACATTGCCGATGACTGCATTCTTTTTGTTTTAAAAAAACAAATAAATGGCCCAAAGGCAAAAATAAATGCTTGTAAAAGAGTAATAAACGCTTGTAAAAGAGCGATAAATGAAGATAAAAGTTCAATAAACGAGGAAAAAGAACGATAAATGCTTGTAAAAGAGCAATAAATGGAGGAAAAAGTACGATAAACGCTTATAAAAGTTCAATAAATGCTTGACAAAGTTCAATAAATGGAGGTAATTGTGGGTGAACCGGAGTAGAAAGGATGATTAAACAAGTATGGTTTAGTATAAATAAGTTGCTGTAAATCAATCAATTAATACATATTTACTTTTAAAAAAATATCAATCATGCTAACACAAACACAGTCAAACGAAGTAACAAAGTTTAGCAAATTGGGGATTTATCTTGCAAATGAATCAGCAATAGTAGATACCTACGCACCCTTTGAAACAGCAGTGGGCGTTTTTGCGGCAGACCTAATAGTACTTAATGGGCTTACTCCCGGCAAAAATGCCGATGCGAGTGGCACCACAGAAGATAAAACCCTTGATAAAATAAAGATTGCGACCAATTTGGCTTTTGTATGCCAAAAAACAAAAGCGTATGCCATTGCCACGGGTAACTCAACGCTGCAAGTGCAAATGAAAGCTACTAAAAGCAGTATTATGGCAAAGAAAGAGACAGATATAATGGGCTATGTAACTACCATTGTTGGGCTAGTTACACCCCTGCTTGACCTTGCACTTTTTATTCCATATGGCATTACAACGGCTTCTCTTGCCACCATTACCACATGGTCTGTGACCTACAACGGGCTTATTGGCAAGGCGAGTGTGGATGAAAGCGGCAATGCGATAGCCAATGATAAAATTGATGCACAGATAAAGAAAATGCAACTGGTAAAGAATACGATGGACTTATTGCTGAGTGAATTTATGCCATTGAACCCAGATTTTGTAGCAGGGTTTATACTTAATTCTAAAAACAGCATTACGGGTGTGCATCACAATGGTGTAAAGGGTTTGATAACCGAGTTTGGCACCAACAAGGGCGTTGGTGATGCAGTGGTGCAATTGATGGGTACGGATAAGATAACCCTTGGCGATTTATTGGGCAATTATCTCATCACTATCGTATCGCCGAAACTATATGTAATTTCTGTTACTGCCTTTGGGTATGTGCCACAAACGAAAGTGGTGAAAATAGAAAAGGGTGAGATAATAGAATTGGATTTTGAACTGGTGAAGATTGTGTAAGGGGGGCAAATGCATATAATTTATCTCATTAAGTAGTTATTGTTTAAAATGAATAGATCAGCTTTATTATATCTTTTTGCCTCAAAGCCGGCAGGCTTCGTCCTTACAACGCCACTACGGTTAACCATTTGAGAAAAATATTCCTTCGGATTTTTCTCAATTTTAGCTGCGCTAAAACCGAATGTCCCTAAGGTGGCTTATGTAAGTACTGGTGGAGATGCGAGTATTAGTCTAGTTTAAGCATTTTAAATTTATATGCGTTTGCCCTGCTATTTTACATTTTCTATCTCCTATTTCCAAACTTTCCTTTTACTTTGCGTCAAATTCCTCGGGGTGCTAATTTGCAGGGTGAGAGCTCCACACTGCAAAAGCTGAGATAATACCCGTAGAACCTGAACAGGGTAATGCCTGCGAAGGGAAGGCGTAATTCTTTTTACAGAACGTTCTCTCCACTTAGCAACTTTTATTCTGTTCCCACAATTTTTCTAACTTTTAAAACAAAAAGAAATGAAACAATTCATGGGAACATTGGCTGCATTAATTATCAGCCTTTATTCCATCGCACAGACAAGTAAAGTATCCGTAAGCGGAACAGTGATTGACGCAGCAACAAGAAAACCAATCCCGGCTGCCAGTGTAAAACTAGGAAACACGGTAGCCATCGCCGATGAGGATGGACAGTTTACATTTAAAAAAGTACATCTTGGCAGTTATGAACTGGTGGCTAGCAATGTTGGTTATAGTGAGGCATTGGAAACGATAGATGCGTCGGGTAACCAAACCAAGTTGATTATCCAGCTAAAAAGCTCTCCCCTGTTTCTACAGGCATTGGAAGTTAAGGCATTGCGCGCCAGCGACAAAGCTCCTTTTACCAAAACAAATCTTACAAAAGAACAGATAGCCAAAGGTAATCTGGGTCAGGATTTACCTTATCTGTTAAGTCAAACGCCTTCTACAGTTGTTGCGTCTGATGCGGGTAATGGGGTAGGTTATACGCACATTAATATCAGGGGCGTGGATGCGCAGCGCACCAATGTTACCATCAATGGGATTCCTTATAATGATGCGGAAGACCAAGGGGTTTATTTTGTTGATATGCCAGACTTTGCCTCTTCACTAAGCTCTGTACAAATTCAGAGGGGTGTGGGTTCTTCTAGTAACGGAACTGGGGCTTTTGGTGCGGGCATTAACTTGCAGACCAATGAGTTTAATGAAAAAGCTTATGCTGAATTGAACAATAGTTATGGTTCTTTCAATACCATTAAAAACACCGTGAAAGCTGGTACGGGTTTATTAAATAATCATTTTACGGTTGACGCACGCCTAAGCAGAATAGTTAGTGATGGGTATATAGATAGGGCATCGAGCAACATGCAATCCTTTGCCTTGTCGGCTGCTTATATTGATAAGAATTCATCTGTACGTTTTAATATCATGTCGGGCAAAGAGAAAACCTATCAGGCATGGTATGGTGTTGCAGAAGATGTATTGCCTATACACAGAACAGATAATCCTTATACATATCCTAATCAGACAGATAATTATCTGCAGAATCATTATCAGCTGTTCTTCAATCATTCATTCAATAAGAAATTTTCTTTTAATACTGCGTTTTTTTATACGCCAGGGCAGGGTTATTATGAAGAATATGTTGGCGGCGCCAATTATGGAGATTATGGATTGCCCAATCATATAGTAGGAATAGATACGATTACATCTACAGATTTAATTAGGCAAAAATGGTTGGATAATAAGTATTATGGACAGATTGGTTCAGTACAATATAAGACGCAGAAGGATGAAATAATTGTTGGCGGAGGATGGACAAGGTATGAAGGTGGGCATTATGGAAATGTTATCTGGGCGCAGAATGGTGGTATTGATAAAGATTATCAATACTATATTAACTCGGCCTTGAAAGCAGATGCAAATGTTTATGCTAAATGGGAACATCATTTAACAAAGAATCTTCTTTTATCTGCCGACATTCAGTATAAGCATGTGATGCATAGGATGGATGGATTTGATAGCGACCCCACACGTTTTGTAAAGAAAAGTTACGACTTCTTTAATCCTAAGCTAGGCATTACCTATACCAAGAATGGATGGCAATTATACGCCAGTTATGCCGCAGCGAATAAGGAACCTAACCGTACCGACGTTGAAAATGCTTTGGGCAATGACCAGAAACCAGAACACCTGAACGACTTTGAAGCTGGTGCAGAAAAGCGTACCAGCCAATATAGTTTTGGTGCCACTTTCTATTATATGGACTATAAAGATCAGTTGGTATTGACAGGAAAACTAAATGACGTAGGCAGCCCTATCAGGATAAACACACCCAATAGTTACCGTGCAGGGATGGAATTGGAAGGAAGTGTGGTAATAAATAATTGGTTGAATGCAAGTGGAAACCTAACCATAAGTAGTAATAAGATTAAGCAGTTTACAGAATATTTACAAGTTTATGATAGTGCAACTTATGGTTACCTAGGTGACACAATAAGGCAGCATAACAACACTGATATTTCCTTCTCCCCTAATACCATTGCAGCGGCTACCATTAATATATTGCCTTGCAAACACACAGAAATTAGCCTGATCAGTAAATATGTAAGCAGACAATATCTGGATAATACGGAAGACAAGACCCGTAGTGTTGGCGATTATTTTACACAAGACATCCGTGCCGTTATTACGCTTAAAGGAAAGGTTATAAAAGAATGCAGCATTATAGGCCAGGTAAATAATGTTTTCAATAGATTGTATGAATCTTATGGGGCTACTTATCCTGGTTATACTTACAATGGAGGATCTAACACTACCTCTTTCTCCAATGGCAATTATTACTTCCCGATGGCAGGAACCAATTACATGGTGGGGCTAAATATTAAATTATAGTAGTTACTGGTTACTGGTTACTGGTTGCAAGTTTCAAGTAGTGGTAACCTGAAACTTGCAACCAGTAACGTGTAACCGATGCCTTTTATTAGTTAAAATACTAAAACTCTCGACTTTCGACTTTCAACTTAAAGCTTACCAACCACAACATACAGGCAGAAATGATGAGCCCCAATCCGAACGACCATTGCAGATTGGCGGCTTGGGCAACGTAACCAATAACAGGCGGCCCAAACAGAAAACCAAAGTAACTTATGGTAGATACAGAGGCAATTGCCACGCCTGCAGATTTGCCAGACATTCTGCCGGCCATTGCCATAATGAGTGGAACAATACACGAGATGCCTACACCTATCAGTATAAACCCAATGGTGGCAGGGATGAGATAAGGAAAAGAAATGGCAATCAAAAAACCTACAAAAGCAAAGCTGCTACATAGCTGTAATACCTTTTTAGTACCCAGTTTATTGATAAGCCAATCGCCAGAAAACCTGGCAATGGCGGCAGCACACATGAACGCCACATAGCCCGTAGTAATATTATGTTTGGAAACATGCACCACCTTCTGAAAATAAATCCCGCTCCAGTCAAACATAATTCCTTCACAGGTCATGCAGCAAAAAGCCACTATCCCAAGGTTCAGCAATGCCCCCTTTGGAAAATGAAATAACACCCGTTTTGCACCTTCCTCCGGTTGTCGAACATCGTTTTTAACGGTATCCTTAAAAAAGACTGCCATCAATATAAAACATACCATGGCCACCATCTCAAAGTGCACAGCTAGGGATATATCATGGCTAATCATCTGACCACCAATAAAGCCTCCTAAAAAACCAGTAATACTCCAGATGCCATGAAAGGTGGTAATGATAGATTTGGAATATAGTTTCTGTATGCCCAACGACTGTGCATTTACGGCTATGTTCATCAGGTTTCTCGATCCTCCAAAAAAGAAAAGCACTGCCATCAGTTGCCACATATTGGTTACAAAACCCAATAGGCAAAGGCAGATATTGTAGAAAAAACATCCTATCATCAATCCATAACGGCTTTCGTATTTACCTAAAAGATACCCGGTGATGGGTAGCATACATATCAAACCAAAGGGAATGGCAAAGAGGGCAGTACCCAATTGCGCTTCGTTGATGTGTAGGTTTTGTTGAAGTGTAGGGATGCGCGATGCAAAACTGGAGAAGCCAAAGCCCGACACAAAAAAGAGTGCCGCCACTGCGATACGTATTTGTTTGGGGGAAGAAGAACGTGGGGAAACAAGAGATTTAATCATGAATTGAGGCAAAAATAAGGATTGATTACAGTTAACAGTAATCAGTTAGCAGTAAACAGTGAGTTAATTATAGGAAGTATTGGGATGGTTCTTTTTTAAGGCGATCAGAAGAGTGCAGACTTTATTCTCTTCGGAGAATAGTTTGTTCTCTATGGAGAATGGTTTATTCTCGAAGGAAAAGGATTTGTTTTCTTCGGAGAAATGGTAAGCGAAAAGGATATTCTCTCCATGTTTTAAGCCATTCAATGACTAAAAATAAAAATAGTTAAGGAATGGATGGAGGGGATGGTGTTTGTTTGTGATGGGAAGTTTATTTATGGAAAATGAAAACATTTGTATCTTAGGCATAAATAGACTTCAAATGATTTCAAAATTTTCCTTATCTCTTTTCTTTTTTTTTCTTGTTAACAACACATTATTTAGTCAGATAAAATCTTATTCTGATATTTCACCAAAAGGCATTGAAGTATGCTCAATTTTAGATTCGGTGAATTATGTACCTGATTCTTTAAAACAAATCGTTTGTAGCACATTAAAAGCAAAAGGGTTTGATTTTACAAAATGTTTCGTTGATAAAAGAATCTCCATCGATGAGAAAGAAAAAAAAATTTATATTCATATTTGGGACATAGACTATTTAATAGAAAGTAGGAATCTTGAAAGATCAAGTAGAAAGCATAAAATAATGCCAAGTCAAGTTACTCATTCTGGTTATTATGGAGGAGAAATAGTCTATGATATAAATACTAAGACCGCAAAATTTCTAGAAGACCAATGATAAAATGTGTTATAAACTGCGGATAAAAAACACTACCTCATTTATTTTGGGTACTTTCGTAAGGTTAATCTTTTCAAGAACAATTTTAATCAACAATATGTCAACAATAGAATTAAAGGAGCGGCTGATAGAGAAAATAAAAGAGACCGACAATGAAAATATACTGGAAGAGGCATACCGCCTACTGGATATTGAAGCTGCCGATATAGATATATATCATTTTTCGGAAGAAGAAAAAAAGGAGATTAATGCTTCTAAGAATCAAATAAACAATGGGCAATTTTTAACCAACGAGGCTGTTAACAAAGAAATAGACCAATGGCTAAGCAAATAATATGGTCATTGCAAGCACAAGAAGATAGAAAACAAATACTTTCCTACTGGAACAACAGAAACCAATCAACCACTTACAGCAAGAAATTACATCAATTATTTAAGGATGCCCTAAAGTTAGTTAGTCAATTTCCTCAAATTGGAAGACAGACCGATATTGATAATGTAAGAATAAAATTGGTGAAGGATTACTTGGTTGTTTACGAAGAAGACAAAACAAATATTTATGTTTTAAAAATTTGGGACGGCAGGAGGAATCCTGAGAAGTTTAATGAACTGTTGTAAAGATGAACTGTAAATAGTAGTTTAGTCTCCCAACTAATATCCAATAACTCATATCTCCTAACTAAATTTGCCCTATGTCGTCATTTCAATTATACGCACCATACGAGCCTTCGGGCGATCAGCCTACTGCCATCAAACAATTGTTGAGGGGCATTGAAGAAGGCGAACAATTCCAGACTTTATTGGGGGTAACGGGCAGCGGCAAGACCTTTACCATGGCAAACGTTATTGCCGCCATGCAACGTCCCACGTTGGTGCTTACCCACAATAAAACATTGGTGGCACAGCTGTATGGCGAATTTAAACAGTTTTTTCCTGACAATGCAGTTGGTTATTTTGTTAGCTATTACGATTATTACCAGCCTGAGGCGTATATGCCCGTCAGCAATACCTACATAGAAAAGGATTTAAGCATCAATGAAGAACTGGATAAACTGCGCCTACAAGCTACCAGTGAACTACTTAGTGGACGGCGCGATATTGTGGTGGTGGCTAGTGTTAGTTGTATTTATGGTATGGGAAACCCCACTGAGTTTGCCAATGGTGTGGTGCGCATTCATAAGGGACAAGTTATTTCTAGGCAAGGATTCCTGCACGCATTGGTGAATAGTTTGTATCAACGCAGTCAAGGGGAATTTGGCAGGGGGACGTTTCGGGTGAAAGGTGATACAGTAGACATCAATCTGCCTTATTTGGATATTGCCTACCGCATTACCTTTTTTGGCGATGAGATAGAAGAGATAGAAAGTCTGGAGAAAGTTACCAGCAAAAGAATTGGCGTATTGGAGAATGCGGCTATTTTCCCTGCCAACCTATACCTTGCCCCAAAGGATATAATGGTGCAGGTGATGAATGAGATTCAGGACGAAATGATGGCGCAGGTGGAATACTTTAAGCAAGTGGGTAAAAAGGAAGAAGCGCAACGAATAAAGGAAAGGGTAGAATATGATTTGGAAATGATACGGGAACTGGGCTATTGCAGTGGTATAGAAAACTATTCACGCTTCTTCGATAGACGTGAACCGGGTACACGACCTTTCTGTTTGTTGGACTATTTCCCAAAGGATTTTATTTGTATGATTGATGAAAGTCACCAGACCATACCGCAGATCTCTGGTATGTATGGTGGTGATAGAAGCCGTAAGATGGTGCTGGTAGATTATGGCTTTCGCTTGCCGAGCGCAATGGATAACCGTCCGCTAAACTTTAATGAATTTGAAAACCTGATAGGTCAAACTGTTTTTGTAAGTGCCACACCGGGCGAATATGAGTTGCAACAAACGGGTGGTGTGGTGGTGGAACAGGTAGTTAGACCCACAGGATTATTGGAACCACCGATAGAAGTGCGTCCATCGGTTAACCAGATAGATGACTTGTTGGATGAGATAGACCAGACGGTTAAAAAGGGCGATCGTGTGTTGGTGACTACCCTAACCAAAAGGATGGCGGAGGAAATGGATAAATACTTGGGAAGGATAAACATCAAATCGAAATACATACACAGCGATGTGGATACGCTGGAAAGGATAGAGATATTGCGCGAGTTGCGGCTGGGCGATATAAATGTATTGGTGGGTGTAAACCTGCTGCGGGAGGGCTTGGACTTACCCGAAGTGGCATTGGTGGCAATATTGGATGCGGATAAGGAAGGCTTTCTGCGTAATGAACGTTCGTTGACGCAAACAGCTGGACGTGCGGCGAGGAATGTGGATGGCAAGGTTATTTTTTATGCGGACAAGATGACGATGAGTATGCAGCGCACCATTGACGAGACCAACCGCCGCCGTGAGAAACAGGTTGCCTACAACATACAGCACAATATTACGCCGACAACAGTGAATAAATCGATAGACCAGATAATGAAACAGACTTCGGTGTTGGACATAAAGGGCTTTGATGAGGGCAAACCTTACGCTATAATAGGCGATGTGCAACTGAACACAGCAGCAGAAGAACAGGTAAGCTACAAGACCATACCACAGGTGGAAAAGGCAATTGCGCAAACCAAGAAACTGATGGAACGCGCCGCTAAAGACCTGAACTTTATGGAAGCCGCCACACTAAGGGATGAGATGTTTAGGTTGCAGAAGGAGTTGGAAGGGATGAGGTAAGTGAGGTTTATTTTAAACTATTATGAGTTATTTATAATTTTAAAGGCGGAGATAAATAATATAGTCTAAAATTGCAATTAAAAAAAACTGATAATCCTTTAAAAAATAGTATAATGAATAGTAACACGAAGAGTCATATTGATAGGATTGATGTACTAAGGGGTATTGCAATTTTGGGCGTTTTTTTATTTCATAGCCAATCTATTTTGTTTCAGAATATTCCTGCAAGAAGTTATGTTGGCGGAAAGTTGGTTTTAAACAATTTTCATGAGGTACTAATAAATTTTTCTCCAACCTCATTTGGAGGATCTGGGGTTCAGCTTTTTTTGCTTATAAGCGGCTTTTTAATTCATTATGGTTACTTGTGTTCTACTAAAATTTTTTCAGTAACTGAATTTTATAGCAAAAGGTTTTGGAGAATATACCCACCCTATTTTTTGGCAATCTGTTTTTTCGTTTTTGTAAATGATGTTGGGGGCATACAATATTATTTACACCAAAAAGTAGGAGGCATATCATTAATATTTCACTTACTATTTATTCATAATTTCTCAAACAAAACTTTTTACGGAATTAATGTTTCCTTCTGGAGTCTGGCTCTTGAAATGCAGCTTTATCTGATTTACCCCATCTTCTTATTCCTTCGAAATAAACTAGGTGTAAACAAAACAATAGGTGCAACTCTTATTATTTCTTTTATTTTACTTGGGGGTGGCATGTATTTACACATTTTAAGTGCATGGAACTACAATACTTCAATTTTAAAAATGTGGTATGTATGGGCAGCGGGTGCTCTTCTTGCGGAGAAATATTTCCTTAACAAAAAACTCTTTCAAAAAGGGGTAAAATCAATTATCATTTTTTCATTTTTATTATCGGGGGCTTCCATTGCAACTTCATACACAAACAATTTTACTGACTATTTCCTTACATTAGGATGGTTAGCATTCTTTGAGTGGTTTTTATATACCAAAACTATAAGTTTAAACACAGCAATTTTTAAGATACTCTCTACAATTGGAATTTGTAGTTATAGTATTTACTTAATACACCAACCACTTTTGAAAGTGATGCTCAACTTTTTCGATAGAATGTCATTAATCAACTTTGGTCACTTAAATATTTATCTAAAGTCAATCGATGTTATACCTGTATTTATCATTGTTTTCTTAATATCTTATTCTTTGTACATATTTATAGAGTTGCCTTCGGTGAGCATTGGCAAATATTTCAGAGGGAAAAAGGGTGTCAATTAAAACGCATTTTAATTGAATATTACTCAAAATTAAGCCGCAACACTCAGAGATGAAATGTTTAGGTTGCAAAAAGAATTGCAAGGGATGTAGTAATTGATAATGGAAAATTGAAAACAAAATGAAGAAATCTTTAATACTAGGGTTATTTGTATTAACGTGTGTTCAATCAAATGCTCAACGCGACAAAAGTTTAGACTTACTGATAAAACATAGTGATTCTCTAGGATTATTGTCAGTTGAATATAATGTTTTTGGACGAGGTTGGGGGGGCTAATTTAAGGGTTACTAAGGATAGCATTTTATATAGTTCACAAAATTTGAAAAGAGAAAAAAAACTAATCTTTCATTGGATGGATAAAAACAGATGGATGGAAATCACAGCTCTAGTTGATAGCATAAACTTAGCAACATTGG
>JANYEU010000093.1 GCA_025362915.1 Chitinophagaceae bacterium
AAGTGCTACTGTTCAAGCAATTTTTTTTCTATCTCTTATTAATTGTAATGCCCAGAATTTTAGTTTAACTGGCTCTTTGGGTGTTAGCAATTATCATGGGGATTTATCTAATGGAAGTACTCCAAATTTCTTACCCGACTACAGCCTAGGTGCATCGTATGACCTATCCAATAGGTTTAGGTTACGGCTTAATGCTTCATCATTAAGTGTCGAGGGAGATGATGCAAAATCAAAATTCTCTTATATCAAGACAAGAGGATTAAACTTCAAATCAAAAATTCAAGAAGTTGCATTATTGGGAGAGTTTGACTTGGTAGATAACTCTTTTAATAGTATCATCCCATATATTTTCTTAGGGGGTTCTTTTTATCATTTTGATCCTTATGCGCTTACACAAGCACTAGGAGCAAAAACAGTGAATTTACATTATATAGGGACAGAGGGGCAATATCTTCCTGATGGTAAATATGCAAGCAGACAATATAGTCGTAACCAATTTAATATTCAATTTGGTGCAGGTTTACGTTTCGAAATTTCGCGTACGATATCAATTGGTGCAGAAGCAAATTTCCGAAAATTATTTACTGACTATCTAGACGATGTAAGTGCCAACAGTTATGTTACACCTGAAGAATGGGATGCAGGGATAACTAAAGCTCGCGATGTTTTAAAAGATAACATACTAGTATATAAACTTACTACTGCCAAGGCTTATGCGTGGAGATACATGGACTCAAAAGGAAATCCACTACTACAGAATGATCAAAACTCACTTTGGCCAAGGGGTAATCCTTCAAAAAATGATGATTATTATTCTTTTCAAATAAGATTAAACATTAGACTGAACGCTAGCAATAGTTCTAGTTTCTATTCCCCTAGAAATCCTTTTGGTACGAAACAATTAAGATGCGCAACTGGTGTGTATTAATAGTAAATAGCAATTAATTTATTATGGACCGTCTTGATTTATTAAGGCGGTTTTTTCTTTTAATACTTATCAAATGATTACTATCACACTGGTTATTGTAGCCATTACATGTATTGTATCCTTCCTTTCTTTTTCTAATGAAAAGATGATGGAGGAGCTTATTTTCTACTCCCCTGCCATTACAAGAGATAATCAATGGTACAGATTTATCACATCCGGTTTTATACATGCTGATATTCAGCACCTTGCTTTTAATATGTTTACGCTCTATTTCTTTGGTAAAAATTGGGAGTCTGCCTATAATGACTATCTGGGTTTAGATAAAATTTGGTATATAGTACTTTATCTGGGTGCATTGATTGTTAGTCAAATACCAAGTTATCTAAAGAACACAAACAACTACCATTATCGGAGTCTCGGTGCATCGGGGGCAGTATCTGCCATTGTATTCTCCATGATTTTACTGATGCCTTGGAGTACTTTATACGTTTTTGTTTTACCCATCCCGGCTATCATTTATGCAGTCCTTTATTTGGGATATACCATTTATATGAGTAGGAAGGGAGGAGACTCCATTAACCACGACGCACATTTATGGGGAGCCATATTCGGAATTATTTTCTCAGTTGTATTAAAGCCAGAAGTGGTTTCAATATTCTTGGAAGCCATTACCCATCCTCATTTTGGCGGTATAGAATAAGCTTATTGGGATAAAAAGAAACCCCATGTAAAAACACGGGGCTCTATCAAACTAAACAAAACCTACTCACAAATTATAAGATACTAATTTCTTTTAGAGAAACCTTTACTTCTTCTTTTTTTGGAAGATGAAGTTTCAATATGCCATTTTCGTATTTGGCTGTGATGCCCTCTACATTAATTTTCTTATCCAATCCAAAACTGCGTTTGAAACTTTGACGGCGAAACTCTCTCCTTATTGTCTTACCATCCTTTTGTTCGGTTTCCTCTTTCTTTTCGTAGCTGATTGTCAGCAAATCATTTTCAGCATTTACCTTAAAGTCTTCTTTGTTCAAACCGGCAGCACTCAATTCCAACTGATACCCATCATTTGTTTCATGAATGTTTACCGCAGGAAATACCTTATTTGTGTGACCGTCATTTCCCCAAGTAGCTGGAAAACGGTTAAATACTTCATCAAAAATGTCATTGATGATTCTTGGACTGCTGTGCTTTACGAGTGTCATAATCTTTAAATTTTTATTTATTAATAATTGTTTTACGATTTATTATTTTACAAATCATATTCCAACACCCAAAAAGAGCATTTTTAGCCGACATTATGTCGCTAATTAAAATAAATAAAGACACTTTGTCCTTTTCGATAGCCGAAAAAAGGCAAAATGACTATTTCCACAACCAAGATGGTAACTTCCTTTCCTGTAAATTTGCCGTTCACTTTTAAAAGAAAGATATGTATCCAGCAGAAATAGTATTGCCAATGAAGGCAGAATTAACCGAAAATGGTTTTGAAGATATGAATACGGCTTCCTTGGTTTCAGATACCTTGAAGCAAGAAGGAACAACCCTTGTGGTAATAAATTCTGTATGTGGTTGTGCGGCAGGTGCTTGTAGGCCAGGTGTTTTGATGGCAGTAAACAATGCCACCAAAAAGCCCGACCATTTGGCTACGAGTTTTGCAGGTTTTGATGTGGATGCGGTAAGAAAGGTACGCGAAATGTTGATGCCTTATCCTCCTTCCTCTCCTGCAATTGCCTTGTTTAAGGATGGCGAATTGGTAAGTATTTTGGAACGCCATCAGATAGAAGGCCGCCCGGCACAGGTGATAGCCCATCACCTTATTGCAGAGTTTGACAAGTATTGTAACTAAAATTCAGGAAGGATGCAGGTTTCAGGTTTCTAGTAACTTGCAACCAGTAACTGGTAACCTGTAACATATTAAAAGTCTCACAGTTATGTGGGGCTTTTTTGGTTTATAATAACAAATACCTTTGCCACCACAAACTGTTTAATGGTTAACATTGCACTCTTTAGGTATAAACCGATTTTAATTTTATAATTAACGCAATATGTATCCCAATTTATATTACGCCTTCAAGGATTGGTTTGGTCTGGATTTATCCTTTCTTAAGTTGGTAAATACCTTTGGCTTTTTTGTGGCCATCTGTTTTTTGGCTGCCGCCGGCATTGTTACCATCGAATTGAGGCGCAAACAAGGGCAAGGGCTTTTATCTTATACCGAAGAGAAAATACGGGTAGGCGCTCCCGCTTCTTTGATAGATCTTGCCCTCAACGCCTTCATCGGATTCTTATTCGGGTACAAAATAATCGCGGCTTTTTTAATGAGCAATGCACTTTCAGATCCCCAATCTTTTATTCTTTCCGGCAAAGGAAATTTACCAGTAGGCATAGTAGTGGCAATCATTTTTGTTGGGATGAAATGGTGGGAGAAAAACAAGGAAAAACTGGCTGTGCCCGAAGAACGGATGATTCGCATCTGGCCGAGCGATCGCGTGGGTGATTTGGTTATTTATGCTGCCATCTTTGGTTTTGCAGGTGCCAAGGTTTTTCATAATCTGGAAAACTGGAACGATTTCATCAAGAACCCTTGGGAGGCCCTTATCTCTTTCAGTGGTCTTACCTTTTACGGCGGGCTAATCTGCGCAGGATTGGCAATAGCTTTTTATGCAAAAAGATACAAGATTGGCATCATCCATTTGGCAGATTCTTTTGCGCCTGCATTGATGCTGGGTTATGCTATTGGGCGCATTGGCTGCCAAGTAAGTGGCGATGGCGACTGGGGCATTCTGAACAGTAGCTATATATCCACCCCTTTTGGCAAGGTGGCGGCGGCTACAGATACCGATTTCAGGATGCAGCTAGGGCATAACATGGATTTTTATCTTAGCCAATACAAAACAATGGATGAGGTGCGCCACCTATCCGTTCCTTCCTTTTGGCATTTGCCCGACTGGTTATTTGCCTACAATTTCCCGCATAATGTAATAAGCGAAGGCACCCGTATTGCTGGGTGCGATGGTTTTCAGTACTGCAATCAGCTACCCATTCCTGTTTTTCCTACTGCGTTTTACGAAACCATCATGTGCACCATCTTGTTTTTCATACTATGGTCGTTACGCAAGAAGCTAAAAAAAGCAGGGCAGATTACAGGGCTTTACCTGATATTTAATGGGATGGAACGTTTTACCATCGAAAAGATACGCGTAAACACCCGCTACGAAAGTCTTCCTTTTCAGCCCACACAAGCCGAGTTAATTTCTTCGGTAATGATTATTGTAGGTATTGTCTTCTTTATTTTGGTATCGAGAAAGAAGCCAGAGGTTAAAACTGAAAGTCAATAGTCGAAAGTAAAGTAATGGTATAAAAAAGCCCTTTTTAGCAATTGCTACATGGGCTTGCGTACGCCTGCACCAAATTCTGCAATAAATTTCCCCTCTCTACCTATCCTTTGGTATTTGCGCCACATTCAGCCAGAAATCCTGGATAGAGCTGGCTAATCCGTTCATAATCGTCCACATTGTCGGGCTTTACAATGTAACTGCTGGCATAACCCGAGTAGGACTTCAGCACATCTTCGGGGGCGGAAGAAGTGGTAAGCATTACGATGGGTATGTGTTTTATGCCCTCAGTATGTTTGATGGCATGTAGTACTTCGTAGCCATCCATGAGTGGCATATTGATGTCCAGCAAAAGCAAATCGGGCGTGGGTTTGTTTATGTAGTTACCGATTTTATTGATGTAGTCCAACGCCTCCACCCCATTTTTCACTACATCTATTGTATGATTAATTGTTAATTCCTTCATGGCATCATGAATAAGGAAGATGTCAGCCTCGCTATCTTCAATATGCAAAATGTGTATTGTATTCATAGTAATCTTGTTTAATGAATCTTATTTTTTAAATTTTTTGCAATGGTAAAATAAAAGGTTGTGCCGCCGCCGGGTGCCGGCTCTATCCATATCTTTCCCTGATGTTTATTTACCACCCGCACGCAAATAGCCAACCCAATGCCTGTACCGGAATACTCTTCGTTGGTGTGCAACCGCTTAAAAACATTGAACACCTTTTCGTAAAATTGAGGATCTATACCAATGCCGTTATCCGTTACCGAAAATTGCCAATACTCATCCAGATCCTTTACTTCTATCTTCACTTTTGGCTGATTGTCTGCCAGTTGATATTTTACTGCATTGCCTATTAGGTTGTTAAACAGTTGTTGGATGGAGGTTTTATTGGCTATTATTTCTGGCATTACATCCCATTCTATTATCGGTCTTATCTTATTTTTAGTTAGTCTGTTTATCTTGGCAATCTCGCTGATAATCCTTTCCAAATCAATTGGGGCAACTTCTATTTCTGCTTTGCCCAGTTTTGAATATTCCAATATATCGCTGATAATGTTGCGCATCCTCACCGCACCATCTGTAATGAAGTGCATGTATTTTTTTGCTCCATCATCAAAAAGGTGCTTATATTTTGTTTCGAACAAACTGATAAAACCGGTTATTACACGTAATGGTTCCTGCAAATCGTGCGATGTCACGTATGCAAACTGTTCTAGTTCCTGATTAGCCAAAGCCAAATCCTTATTCTTTTGTTCTATCTCTCTTTCGGTTTCTTTTCTCCGGGTAATGTCTTCTATCTGTGCAATAAAGTGAATCAGTTTGCCATTTTCGTCCTTCAAAACAGAGCCAGTCCGTAGCACCCATACAATCGACCCATTTTTATGTATATAGCGTTTCTCCTTTTGGATACTGGTTTTTCTTCCCTCTAGCAAATCTTTAGCATAGCCCCAATCGGTTTCAATATCATCAGGATAAGTAATCTCTTCAAAGACTTTTCCAATCAATTCCTCCTTAGAATACCCCAATATATCGCATAGCTGCTTGTTTACATCCATCCATTTGCCTTCCAAAGAAACGATAGCCATACCAATGCCAGAATGTTCAAAAGTTCCTTGAAACTGGGCTACGCTTCTGCTTAATTGTGCCTGTATTGTTTTATAGTTAGAAACATCGTCCAAAATATAAACAAAAGTATTTTCGCCGGATTCTGGCTCGGTCAGGCAGGTGATAACGCCACTAAGATAATGGGTTGGTTTGTCAGGGTAGGATCTCTCATATTCTATATGAAGTGGTTCATTGGCTTTGGCAGATTCGTTAAACTTACTTATCCAAAAGTCTACAAGAAGTGGTGGCGTTCCTATGTCGCTAGAAAAATGGTTTTCAATTTTTTCTTCCGGCAATCCAATATACTGTGCAAGTGCCTTGTTTACTTTTACATGAAATATCATGTTGTCAAGTATTTTGGCTACGCCGATATAGATAGGCACATTGTCGTAAATGTTCTGTAACAATAACTCATTTTCTATTATTTTGTTTTCGGCTTTTTTTCTATTATCAATGTTTTGTAGCGTTCCATAAATACGTTTGCAAATGCCGCTCGAAAACTCACTTACACCTTTAATTTCAACCCAACGCTCTTTTCCCGTAAATGTAATTATTTGCAATTGAAGGTCGAATGACGATTTTCTGTTTTGCACCTCATTAATTGCATCCGATATCTTGTTCCTGTTTTCCCCTTCTTTGTAAAAGCCCAGCATCCTTTCCAAGGTAAGTGTTTGAAAAAATGGCACTTCATATACCATGCTGGTAAGCGATGAAAGATCGCAGTTCTTTTTCGCAAAATCAATCTCCCAATTGCCAATGCCAGTCAGACTGTTTATAGACTCGAGAAATAGTTTTGCCTTAGATAAGTCCTCAATATTCTTACGTCTATCTGCCAAATAGTTTCTGACAGCCCAACCCATTAAAATAAAAAGTAAGAATATACTTGCCAGTAACCCATAAACCGTGTAATAAAACTGTGCAATGGTTTTCTCATTCCTTCCCTCCCTCAAAACCAGCAATTGCCTCTCTTCATCCTGAAATGCCTTAAAAAGAGCAATAATTTTGCCTCTACATTCATTGCTCTTTTTAATATAATAATCCAGTTGTTCTTTTGTGCCGGTTCTTTTTAGTTCCAATTGAGAGAACGTATCAATAAAGGCAATTCTTTGGTTTGCCAATATAAACAGTTCCGACAATTTTGTTTGTTGCACAGGATTATCTTGAGTCAATACCTTTAATGCATTTAATCCTTGCAATAAACTATCAGACGTAATATCACTCCATTTTTTGATGACAATGGTATTGCCATTGTCTATGTCAAACTCCTTTATCAAAGAAATTGATTTGTCAGATGTGTATAAGACATCTTCGGTGTGTTCTACCCAGAAATTTGTTGATTGATATGACCTTGATTTTTTGTAAGTATAGTATCCTATGCAGGTCATGGCAAAGAGCAAAAACAAAAAGATGGTTGCTATTTTCCTTTCAAAAGAAGTTGCCATACCTAATATTATTTAAAAGAAATTTGTTGTGTGAGGAAAAAATTAAGTAATGCGCCTACTACTTTTTACGCAATTACTCCTTAAGACTTTAATACCTTCCAACACAGTCAATCAGACGTTGTAAAAGTAATGGTTATAGGTTTAAGGTAGTATCATTTTTAGCGTTTTTTTTATCATTAGAATATAGACTCTCATACCTACAATGTTTGTTGACTTAAATCCTCCGTCTTTAGATTCAAATCCTTAGTTAGTGGACTTAAATCCCTCGTCTGTGGATTCAAATCCAATGTCTTTAGACTTAAATACACCGTTAGTAGATTCAAGGACGGCGTTAGTAGGCTTAAATCCTTCGTTAGTTGACTTAAATCCTCCGTTAGTTGACTTAAATCCTTCGTTAGTTGACCTAAATCCTCCGTTAGTTGACCTAAATCCTCCGTTAGTTGACTTAAATACACCACTTTTAAGGCTTCTGGGATTGTTTTTGTTCTTTTGAAGATAATTTTTGACGATAAAGAACCCTGATTATAGTTGAGGAGTGTGTACACATATTTTTCGTTTCGTGAGGACATGAAACACAGCGAAGAATATTCTCGTTCCTACCCAATGCCAACCAACAAGTATAAAGGCAATAGAACAACTATTCCAAAACCGTTCCCGCAAATTAAATAGCCATCGTTTTCATTTATTCCCCACTTTTGTCACGCTGGTAAAATTTAGATTGCATCTCAAATTTTTTTATAGAATTGGCTTCGCTTCAGAATTTTCTACTTGAATTTTAATTAAACCGTTGGTCATTTACATTAATAAAACAAAATAACTGCTATGAACAAAGCGAATATGATGGAGCAAACGATGCGTTGGTACGGGCCTAATGACCCTGTGGGTTTGTGGGATATAAAACAAGCGGGTTGTACAGGAGTAGTTACTGCATTGCATCATATTCCTAATGGACAAATGTGGACTATTGAAGAAATTGAAAAGAGAAAGTTAGAGATTGAAGCTGTAGGATTAACGTGGAGCGTGGTAGAAAGTGTGCCAGTGCATGAAGGCATCAAAACACAGACGGGTAACTACAAAGAGTACATAGAAAACTATAAATCATCCATCAAGAATCTTAGCTATTGCGGGGTTAATATTGTGACGTACAACTTCATGCCAGTGCTGGATTGGACAAGAACCGACCTTGCCTATACCGTGGAAGATGGCAGTAAGGCACTGCGTTTTGAGAAGGCTGCTTTTGTGGCTTTTGATGTTTTTCAATTGAAAAGAAAAGGGGCGGAAAAAGACTATACATCAGAAGAATTGGCTCGTGCAGAGGCAAGATATGCAGAGATGAGCGATGAAGAAAAAACATTGTTGCAAAAGAATATCATAGCGGGTTTGCCAGGAAGTGAAGAGAGTTTTACATTAGAAAAGTTTCAACAGGCACTAGATGCATACAATGGAATTGATGCCAATAAGTTGCGGGAAAATTTAATTTACTTCTTGAAGGAAATAATTCCTGTGGCGGATGAGGCAAACGTACAAATGGTTATCCATCCTGACGATCCTCCTTACAGTATCCTTGGTTTACCACGTATTGTAAGCACGGCTGCTGATGCGGAAGCATTGTTTGCTGCTGTTCCTTCCTTGAATAATGGCTTATGTTTCTGCACGGGTTCCTTTGGTGTCCGTCCGGATAATGACTTGCCCGCAATAGTGAAGCAGTTTGGCGACAGGATAAACTTCATCCATCTACGCAGTACAAAAAGAAATGAATATGGAGATTTCTACGAAGACAATCACTTGGAAGGAGACGTGGATATGTTCTCGGTAGTAAAAGAATTGGTGGCGGTGATGAAGAGAAGAAACATCTCTATTGCGATGCGTCCCGACCATGGACACCAAATGCTGGATGATTTGAAAAAGAAAACAAACCCCGGCTATTCGGGTATTGGACGTTTGCGAGGATTGGCAGAATTGCGTGGATTAGAAATGGGAATAGTAAAATGTAAGAATAAATATGGGATGTGGAATATGTTAGATTGACACCATTCATCCATTCTTCCTACATTTACCGTCAAACTTATTAAGTATGAATAATGAAATACATAAACCAATTATTGGGTTTACCTGTGGTGATTTGAATGGGATTGGGATAGAACTGATTATAAAAGCCCTGAGTGATAATAGGATTTTGGATTTATGTACACCCGTAGTATTTGGCAATAATAAAGCGATAAACTTTTATAAGAAAACATTGCCACACATCAACTTTAATTTTCATAGTACCAAGGAGTTAAACAGGCTCAATCTTAAGCAAGTAAATGTGGTGAACTGCTGGGAAGAAGACGTTGACATTAAGCCAGGGGAACTTAATGAAACTGGAGGTAAATACGCTTTGATTTCTTTACAACAAGCAACCGTTGCATTAAAGGATGGCTTTATAAATGCATTGGTAACTGCTCCAATACATAAAAAAAATATCCAATCGGATGTTTTTAAGCATAGTGGACATACGCCTTACTTTAAAGAGTTTTTTGCAGCGAATGATGTGCTGATGTTTATGGTGGCTGAGAATATGCGGGTAGGATTGGTTACAGAACACATACCCATTTCGGAAGTTTCTAAGAATATTTCTAAGGAAAAGATATTAAGTAAGATAAAAATAATGCACCAAAGTTTGCAAAGAGACTTTGGGATAGATAAGCCTAAGATTGCTGTACTAGGGCTTAATCCACATGCAGGAGATGAGGGACTGATTGGAAACGAAGAAGAGACTGTGATAAAGTTTGCCATAAAAGATGCCAAGCACAATATGCTCGTTTGGGGTCCATTTAGTGCAGATGCATTCTTTGCACGGGCTTCTTATGAAAAGTTTGACGGGGTTTTGGCAATGTATCATGACCAAGGGTTGATTCCTTTTAAATCATTGGCGTATGGGGAAGGGGTAAACTATACAGCGGGGCTTCCAGTTGTTCGTACCAGCCCCGACCACGGAACAGCCTTTGATATTGCAGGCAGGGATAGAGCCGAAGCAGGTTCATTTATAGTAGCCACTTTTGAGGCAATAGATATCTACAGAAGCAGACAAGGTTACAAGGATGCACGTGCAAATCCGATGAGAAAAATGAGTGCACGCTTTATTGCTAATAGCGTTGATGAAAAATTAGTTGAAGAAGCATCTTAATAAACACATATATGATAACGATTAGTAACGAGACACTGAGTGTTTCCATTGCCACCATGGGCGCAGAATTGCAGAATATCTACAATAAACAAACTGGTATTGAGTACTTATGGGATGGTAACCCTGACTTTTGGCCTAAAAGAAGCCCAGTTTTGTTTCCAGTTATAGGAGGATTAAAATATGGAAGCTACATACATGATGGTGCTACCTATCACTTCAACCGTCATGGGTTTGCAAGGGAATCTGAATTTACAGTTGAGCAACAAACAGAAAACAGTGTTACGCTTGTGCTGGAAACATCTGACGAAACCTTGAAGGTATATCCCTTTCAGTTTAAGTTTTCCGTTACTTACTCATTAAGCGGTGGTGAATTAAAGAATACCTATCTAATAGAAAATAAAGGAACTGAACCGCTTCTTTTTTCCGTAGGTGCACATCCTGCTTTTAGGGTTCCATTGGTAGAAGGAGAAGATTTCACAGATTATTATCTTGCCTTTAATAAAGAAGAGAATGCTGGCATCTATCCAATATTGGAAGATGGATTAATCTCTAATTCTTCTGTTCCCTTTTTCAACAGTACAAAAGAACTTCCAATTAAGAAGGAACTCTTTTATAAGGATGCACTGATATTTAAGGAGCTAAAATCAACAGCCATATCTATTTTCAGTAAGAAAAGTAAACATGGCCTGACCTATAATTATGAAAACTTTCCTTATATGGGTATCTGGAATGCAAAAGATGCAGACTTTATTTGTATTGAACCTTGGTGTGGTTTAGGCGATGTAGAAGATACTACAGGTATCTTGGCAGAAAAGGAAGGCATCAATAAGCTGGATGCGGCGGGTAGTTTTACAAGAAGCTGGACTGTGGCTACCTTCTAAATAGGGTTGGAATATAGTAGAGAAGGGGTTAGGTAAATTAGTTTACTTAACCCCTTCTTTACGCACATACCCCAATACTCTCTTAATCTTTTGCTTAAAGTTTTCAAATCACCTATTCTCATTTGCATATCACTTACTTTTACTTTTTTATTGAACGAATTGCTAACTAAGCCTTAAAAAACTTTCTGTGTCTAGGTTTGCGTGTTCTAAAGAATAGTTTTATGGAAAGAAGATTTGTTTATTTGATGAACCCAATATCTGGCACATACAAAAAGGAGGATATAAAACAACTTATACAAGACCTTACAACCGCCCAGAATATCCCCTTTGAAATAATACCCACAAACGCAAGCGGTAATTACGATTTTTTGAAAGATAAGATTAATGCAGAAGGGATAACAGACCTAATCATTGTTGGCG
Source organism: Chitinophagaceae bacterium (assembly GCA_025362915.1). Classification (GTDB taxonomy): domain Bacteria; phylum Bacteroidota; class Bacteroidia; order Chitinophagales; family Chitinophagaceae; genus Parasediminibacterium. Next base: position 11,791 of record JANYEU010000093.1, read on the forward strand.
GAGATGGTACTGTAAACCAAATAGTAGGCTCGCTATATAAATATGTAGATGTTAACTATGGTATTATTCCTGTTGGTTCAGGAAACGGACTGGCTTATGCGGCGGGTATACCACGAAGGCCAAAAGATGCCATACAATATCAATTTACAGGTACAGCAAAATATGTTGATGCCTTTACAATGAATGATAAGTTTTCTTGTATGCTGAGCGGTGTAGGCTTTGATGCACAGGTGGCACAGGATTTTGCAGCAAGTGGTACCCGCGGATTACTTACCTACACCCAACAAAGCGTACTAAATTTCTTTAAAGCCCAACCTTACCAATTTGAAATAACAGTAGATGAGTTTACTTTCTTTACAGAATCTTATTTTATTAGCATTGCAAATAGTAATCAATTTGGCAATAATGTGACCATTGCGCCACAGGCAAACCTAAGTGATGGGTTGCTGGATATTGTTATTGTACAAAAAATGAGTAAGGCAAAATTGCCTTTTGCTGTTTTGCAACAAATTAGGGGTAACAACAAATTGAAGGCATTGGTAAATGAGATAAATACACAAAATGTTCTTTATTTTCAAACGCAAAGTCTTAGTGTAAGAAATCTAAAGCTTGCACCATTGCATATTGATGGCGAGCCAACAGAAACTGCCGATTTTTTCAAGATTGATATACTGAAAGACTGCTTTAAGTTAATCCATTAACAGATTTTCTTTTAATTTCTTAAAAATAAAGAGAGCAATTATGTCATTAATTCAAACTAGCTCCCTATATTTGCAGTCCTTTACGGATGGTGCGGTAGCTCAGTCGGTAGAGCAAAGGACTGAAAATCCTTGTGTCGCCGGTTCGATCCCGGCTCACACCACGATTAAAAAGAACTTCTACAATTGTAGAGGTTCTTTTTTTTGTGCCTATATTCTCTACGAATTACCACTTGAATTGTTTTCGGATTTGAATAAACAAGAACCCTCTACAAATAATCAATCATAAATATTTTAAATTTCCTTATCAACCTATTTTTGTGCGACTTTGTTATGTATCATTGCTAATGCATAATAACATAAGCTAACTTTTTTCTAACCCTAATCAAACTAAGATGGAGTATATCATTTTTGCCCTGCTGGTTGCTGTTCTCTTTATTCTTCTAACGTTTAAAAGTGAGTTATCGCATAGGATACATAGTTTGGAATCAAATATTAGTGACCTTAAAAGGCAACTTGACAAGATTTCCTCTTCAGTTCCTAAATCACTTGTAGATCCTACTCCTTCTGTACCAGTAGAAACAGTGGCAGTGAAAAAACAAGAAAAAGAATATTGGGAATCTGGTTTTAAGGTAGTAGAAAATCCCGAAATGATTGTCCCCGTTATATCTACAGCATTTGAAAAAGAGACAGAAGAAGATTTTATACCAGAGACCATAAAAGAAACACCTGCACCCATTCAGTTCAAAGTGCCAATACTGCCGGCCGTTATAGACAATAGTTTTCAAGAAGAAGAAAAACCAGGTTTCTTTGAACGTAACCCAGACCTTGAGAAGTTTATTGGGGAGAACCTTGTTAGCAAAATTGGGATTGCCATACTGGTATTGGCAATAGCCTACTTTGTAAAATTTGCCATAGACAATAACTGGATTGGTGCTGTGGGCAGGGTCGGCATTGGTATAGTATGTGGTGCCATCTTAACGGGTGCTGCACACAAATTACAAAAAAGCTATAAGGCATTCAGCTCTGTCTTGATTGGTGGGGGATTGGCTATTTTCTATTTTACCATTACTCTCGCCTATCAACAGTTTCATCTTTTCAACCAAACGGCTGCCTTTGTTATTATGGTGGTCATTACCGCTTTTGCGGTTAGTTTGGCATTGTTGTATGATAGGCAGGAAGTGGCAATCATTGCATTAGTTGGTGGGTTTGCCTCCCCTTTTATGGCTAGCAACGGCAATGGCGATTATAAGACATTATTCATCTACCTGATTATCCTAAACTGTGCCTTGCTAATAATTGCTTTCAAAAAAGGTTGGCGTTTGCTAAACCTGCTTGCATTTGTTTTTACCATCATTTTATATGACAGTTGGCTATTTTATTCCTTGGATTATAATACGCCATCATCCACTTACAGGGGAGGCTTTGTTTTTGCTTCCATTTTCTACTTACTATTTTTTGTTATCAATATTTTAAACAATATCAAGGAAAACAAGAAGTTTATCGCTTCCGATTTTGGTATATTGCTAGCCAATACAGCATTATACTTTGGCACTGGTCTTACCTGCTGGAGAAAATGGATGCAGCATCTTACAGAGGCATATTTTGTATTTTATTAGCCATATTTAACCTTGCCACTACTTACGGGTTCTTTAAAAATAAAAAGATTGATACCAATATCCTTTATTTACTGATAGGCATTACCCTTACTTTCATTTCGCTTACGGCACCAATACAACTTCACGGGCATTACATCACCTTATTCTGGGCATCGGAAACGGTATTGCTATATTGGCTTTATTTGAAATCGAGAATAAGAATTGTTCAATTGACTTCCATGATTATTTGGGCTGCCATGGCCTTTAGCCTGTTGATGGATTGGCAAAGCACCTATTCGGATACATCAATTGCTATCAGGATAATATTTAATAAAGGATTTATTGCGGGCATATATTGCTCTGCAGCAACTTTGATTTTATATACACTTGCCCAAAAAGAAGAGCTGGATGAAGAATACCTGAAATGGAGCTACAAACAATACAAATCTATATTATTGATTATAGCCACCATACTTTTATTCATCACCGGATTATTGGAAATAGGGTATCAATTTGAACATTATTATCCAAATGAAGGCATTGCACAATTGTACACATTGGCCTATATAAATGTCTTTATTCTAGTGGTAGCAGTTACAAAGGCAGTATTGCAAGAGGTAGAAAAATATCAATTCGTCAAGCAGTATTTATTTATTGCCGGTATCATACTCTACCTGATAAGTTTATTCCGTGTTTATCCTATTCAGGCAATGTTATTACAACAACAAACGCACGTACTACATTTTTCTATCAATTGGGTAAGTGCAGCTATTGTGGGTGTTTTCTTATTCAAACTTATCAAATGGCTTCGCTCAGCTGAGAATATACCAGATAATACCATGAATATTTATGTATGGATTTCCTGTGCAATAATTGTTTTGTTTTTGAGTGTAGAAATCAATTTCATGACAAACCTGGTTTTCTATTCCAAGAATAATTCGTTAGATGATATCAGCAGTGTTTATATAAAAACAGGATTGCCAATACTGTGGGGCATTTGTTCTTTTGTATTTATGTGGTTTGGCATGAAATACAAATACAAAAAGTTACGGATAATATCACTCTCACTTTTTCTTGTTACGCTATTAAAACTGTTTATTTTTGATCTCAACAACATCCCTGTTGCGGGCAAGATAGCCGCATTTTTCTGCTTGGGTATATTACTACTTGTAGTCTCTTTCATGTATCAAAGACTTAAAAAAATAATCATTGAAGATGAACATAAAACACCTTAAACAACTGGTATTATTGATTTTATTTACAGCAATAAGCTGCATTGCTTCTGCCCAAATGCACTTTAAATACAGTGCAGCACTCGATAGTATCAAGCAAAGTGGGTTCTATCGTATTCCACTTTCGTCCAGTGTATTGGCAAAATGTCAAAAAGACTTTGCAGATTTAAGGATATTGGACAATGCTGGCAGCCCGGCAGCTTATATCCTACAAACTGAAAAGGGAGATTTCTACACAACACCAATGATTGATTTGCCAATAATTAAAAAAGGAAAAGAGGCAGACAAGCAATGGCATGTTACCTTGGAAAACAACGCTAAAAGAAGTATTGATTGCATTGTGTTGACAGTGAAGAGAACTTCTGCCAATAGAAATATTACCCTTAGTGGAAGTGATGATAACAAACATTGGTATGTGATAAGCGAAAACTATAATCCGGAATACACAATCTCCCAACCAGATAGCCGGTCTCTTTATTTTCCTTTAAGTTCTTACAGATACTTTCAGATTACCCTTTTTGGGAAAGACTTATTACCAATAGATATTGAAAAGACGGGTGTTTTTTCAAATAAGATTACCGCACCTCAATATTCTGAAATCCCCTTATCCTATCATTTAACCCAAAAAGATAGTAATAATAAGAAAAGCTATATAAAAATTTCTTTTGATGAAGCTAATCCAATCGAAAGGATTCGCCTGAAGCTTAATGCAAAATATTATAAAAGGCACCTAAGCATCTATAATTCTTTAGATAATATGCCGCTATGCGATACCGTGATCAGTTCTTTTAATGGAGAATATCCTACTATAAACCTTTCTTGTAAGGAAAAGGCATTGTGGATGGTTATGGATAATGAAGACAATAGCCCGTTGAAAATAAATGAAATAAATTTTGACCAGTTGAATCGTTCATTGGTCGCCTATCTTGATTCGTCCAAGAAATATCAACTCTACTTTGGCGATTCCACCCTTGCATTGCCCAGTTATGATATTGCATCTTTTAAAGACAGTATCAATCAACATATTTCGGCTATTTCTATTGGTACAATCAATAAGATAAATATTGCCTACCAACCTAAACTGCCTTCAGATAGAAACAAATGGATACTGTGGTTTTGTATTGGCTTGGCACTATTGCTATTATCTGGCATGACTTTCAAAATGCTAAAGGATATTGGTAGTAGAAAACAGTAGCATTTATAGCTGATACATTCCCTTACAAGCCTCCTGTTATTGTCATTCAATAGCTAATCATTGTCGTTCAATAGCTAACTATTGTCATTCATTAGCTAATGATTATTGTTCAACAGCCAATTAATTAAAACCACCAGGAATAATATTTCCGTTCTCTATTAGCAATTATCTTTATTTTGTTGGAATAAATTTTATCCATGCACAAGAAGGTTATCATAGTTTGTCTGTTGTTTTTTATTGCCCCTCATGCTTTCTCCCAACAATTTTACAAGCGGTCGCACGCTGCCAAACGCTGGGTAAAAAAGCAATACAAATTGCTTTCTGATGATGAAAAGATTGCGCAGCTAATGGTTGTCAGGGCGCACAGCAACCTCGGGGCAGATCATGTGCAACAGGTAACCGAGTTGATAAAAAAATATAATGTGGGCGCACTTTGTTTTTTTCAAGGTGGGCCTGTGCGGCAGGCGGTGCTTACAAATTATTATCAAAGTATTGCCAAGACACCGCTGATGGTTTGCATAGATGGCGAATGGGGATTGGGAATGCGGTTGGATAGCATTGTAAATTTTCCGCATCAGTTAATGATGGGTGCTACCAATGATGCTGATTTTGTTTACAAAATGGGTAATGCAGTAGGGTTCCAGTGCAAGCGAATGGGCATTAATGTTAATTATGCCCCCGTGGTTGATGTAAATAACAATCCTGAAAACCCTGTGATAAACGATAGGAGTTTTGGTGAGGATAAATATAAGGTGGCTGCTTTTGGCGTACAATATATGAAGGGATTGCAGGCCGAAAACGTGATGGCTTGTGCCAAACACTTCCCTGGGCATGGCGATGTTTCGGTGGATAGTCATTTGGATTTACCCATCATTAACAAAACCCGCGAAGCATTGGATTCGTTGGAATTATATCCTTTTAGGGAGATGATAAAAGCGGGTGTGGGCAGCGTAATGATGGCGCATTTATACATTCCTGCCATTGATACCACCTCCCATTTGGCAACTTCTCTATCTCCCAAAGCAGTGGATGGTTTATTGCGCAAGCAACTTGGCTTTAAAGGAATCACCATAACCGATGGGCTGGAAATGAAAGGGATAAGTAAATATTTTCCTGACGGGGAAGCTAGTATGCAAGCCTTGGTGGCGGGTAATGACATGCTCTGTTTGCCAACTGATATACAAGGTGCCATCAATAAGACAAAACAAGCCATTGCCGACAAAAGATTGAGTTGGAAGAAGATAAACTGGAGCGTAAAAAAGGTATTATTGGCTAAATATAATATGGGATTGAATAATTTTCAGCCGATAGATACCAGCCATTTGGTAGCCGATTTGAATGTAGAAACAAACTATATAAAAACAGGTATTGCCCGCAATGCCATTACGCTTCTAAATGATAATGGCAAGGTTCTTCCATTAAAGGCAGAAAAAAAGATTGCTTACATAGCTATTGGGGTGAATAAGGAAAATGCTTTGAGTACTCGGTTAAAGACAGACTTAAATAGTGATATTTATTTCTTTTCAGGCGATGCGAATGCTGTTCATATAAAGGAAACTATAGAGCCACAAACGGGGGTAAAAAAGATAGATGCCATTGGCGATATGCAAAGTGCGGAAGAGCTGATTACGCTGCTGAAACATAAAACTTACGATGCAATAGTAATTGGTGTTCACAACTATAGCCGCCGCCCTGCTAATAATTATGGATTGAGCAAGGCATCAATTTGTTTGATAAATCAGTTGCAGCAACAGCCAAACAGTACTTCTTTATTTTTTGGTAACCCTTACGCACTAAAGGTTTCGTGCGGTGCGCCCAACCTTATTGCCTGTTATGAAGATGATGACATAATTCAGCAAGCCGCTGCAGACATATTGGAAGGAAAAGCTAAAGCTGTGGGTACACTTCCCGTAACGGTGTGCGAGAACTTAAAGTTTGGAATGGGATTATAAGATGCCACAAAGACACTAAGGCAGAAAGAAGCACTAAGAATAA
>JANYEU010000104.1 GCA_025362915.1 Chitinophagaceae bacterium
CTGCAGGTATGCTGCTAGAATTAAAGGTATTAACATACATTCCAACTGAAATGCCCGTATTGCTCGAAACAATCAACACATTACTAGAAGTATTACTGGTAGTTCCTGTCAACACAATATTGGCTCCAATAGCCACACCACCTGTTGAAACATTCGCAGACAATGTAATAGACGTGTTGGCAACAAAGGAAAGTACAGTGGTACTTCCCGGTATATTGGTACCAGTAACAGATTGACCAACAGCCACACCCGTTGTATTTGCAAACGTAAGTACTGCGCTACCGGCGGCAGTTGCTGCCGAAGGCGTTAAAACCAACCCATTGGCCGCTGCTGCTGAAGTTGTGGTAGAAGCCCCAAGATTTGTTGCTGCATTGGTTGTTATACTGGCATTTGTCGGTGTTGATGCCGTTGTTGTAGTAGCAACTATCGTTGTAGCCGCATTGGTTGTGTAAGAAGCTGTATAAGCAGAATAGGAAGTTGCCGCAGAGGTTGTTAATGTAGTACCATAAGCAACATTTACTGCAGAGCCAAAGGTTGGTGTAGCGGAGACTGTGCCACCCAAACGAACAATATTAGCTGCATTACCCATTGTTAATGCAACACTATTCAAATTAAAGGCACCTGCCACCAAGTTCAAGCTACCATTAACAGTAGTGGCTTGACTCTGTTTAAGCCCTGTAGCATTATTGACTGTCAGGTTGTTTATAGTAGCTGGCATATTTGTACCCGTAACAGCAGAAGCCACACTACCATCAAATTCATAATTGGCAGTTGGACTAAACGTATTGACTCCAGTAGTGGTTACCGCACCATTAATACCAGTAGCTAGAGAAGTTTTTAGGGTTGCTCCACTTGCCAATGTAAAAATACAATTTGCTCCACTTACCGCAAAAGCACCACAATCCAAGGTGCCGGTTATATTGAAAGTAGTATATGGACTAGTAGTATAGCCTGCCATACCGGAAAGCATGGTACAGTTACCGGAAATATTAACTTGCGTAAAATCAGAATTTGAGAATTGACTCAAAGTCCCAAGATCCAATGTCCCCATTCCAGTCAGGTTCAAAATGAAGTTTTGACCAGCAGTAGGTGAAGCTCCAGAGGCACCAACGGCACCTGTTACACTTCCCCCAATATTAACTGTTAAAGCACCACTTGGCAATGTGGCACTCAATAAATTTACAGCAGCAACAGGTGATGTAACGTTATTACAATAATAATTGCCATTAACAGTAAATGTACAAGAGGTAGTACCCGGTGTTGCATTGATATTAAACATCTTGGTCTTTCCATTACCAAATGAAAGAAAGCTCACATTATTAAATGTAAGCGACGCTGTAGCATTTGTTGCAAGCGACTCAAAATAGATGGTTTGATAGTTGGCAGAGGTTGCATTAACAATCAGGTTGCCATAAGTGCCATTTGCGGGAGATAAAACGTCATTACCGCTGAAACCATTTATTATTATGGTGGAGTTGGCATTCCATGTAGTGGTTGCAGGTGCTGGCAATACATTAATTCCACTAGCAGCATTTGGATGGTTAAATTCGAAGATTGAACCGCTTGCCATAGTAAGGGTACCTGTAGCAACTATGGGCGTAGCTGTACCATAATCAGCATGAAAGGTACCAGCTATCGTTAATGAAGTAGCGGTTGTTACCGTCAATTGACTTGAACCAGTAAGGGTAATGACACTATTGGCTATCCCTAGATTTGTGACGGCACTAGACGTTAGCGTGGGCGTGGTATAAGGAGTGGTGACACCAGTACTATCCGTACTAACCAACCAGCCTGTTACCGAAGTATTCGAAACAGAAGTAGAAGAAGAAACGGGCTTAAAATAATAAGTCTGCGCAGATGCCGTAGTAAACGTACCACACATTACCAGCAATAAAAAAATTGGCAACATTTTTAGCCAGCCAGAGCTTATCTGTTTGTTATTTTTCACTTGGGTTGGGAGAGAACGATTGCCAGTAAGCAACGTGTTTGTTGAATTTTTCATATAGCAGGTGTTATTTGTGAAAGCAAGTGGATTGATACAAGATTGAAGCATCAAGAGAGGGTGTATTATTTTTTTCATATCAGCAACCATTTTTATTTATCATAAGTAGTAAATCAGACGAAACAAGCTTTTAAAACAATAAATTTGTTCAGTATAGCAAAATCATTTTA
>JANYEU010000147.1 GCA_025362915.1 Chitinophagaceae bacterium
GGATATTTTACAGGCCCAGCATCCTCTTTAATAGGTGCAAATAAAAGTATTCAAGATGCTTTGATTGCTTCAGACCGTTTATTTGAAATAATTGATTTGGAAACAGAGGCATCAAATGAAAACAAGGTGGAGTTGACAAAGGAACTAATGGGAAATATCCATTTTAACAAGGTGAGCTTTAGATATGGTACTAGGGTGGTAGTATTTGATAACCTGTCTTTGGTAATAAATAAAGGTGAAGCAACTGGCATAGTTGGAGAAAGTGGTAGCGGAAAATCGACCATGCTTTCTTTATTGCAGAATCTTTATCCATTAAAGGAAGGTAATATTACCATCGGCGGATTGGACTTGCAATATATAAGCACTAGAAGTTTGCGAAGTATTGTAAGTGTAGTTCCTCAACAGATTGATTTATTTGCAGGTACTATCATTGAAAACATTGCAGTAGGTGAATTTGAACCAGATGTGCAAAGGATATTACAGCTATCGGCAATGCTTGGCATTAATGAATTTATAGAACAATTGCCCTCAACGTATAACAGTATTATAAGTGAACATGGAGTAAACCTTTCTGGTGGTCAAAAGCAAAGGCTAGCAATTGCAAGAGCGTTGTATAGAAACCCAGAAATACTTATTCTTGATGAGGCAACGGCTAGTCTTGATCCTGTAAGCGAAAGTAAAGTACAGGAATCTTTGGAATGGTTCAAACAGCAAGGCAAAACAGTTATCATCATTGCGCACAGGCTTTCAACCATTAGAAACTGTGATAATATCATTGTTTTAAACAAAGGACAACTAGTAGAAAGTGGTACACACCAAGAGTTGATTGACAGGAATGACCATTATAGCAAGTTATGGTCTTACCATGCAGGGGTGATTTAATTTGGCTGTCACTAGTTCTTTCCGCATATTAAGCACATGTATGTTGTGAGATAGAAAGTAAAGAAAAACAATTGTTACCAAAAATTATATTGCCGAGATAGCTTCCGCTTTAATAATTATGAGTTGACTTTTTAATTAAACTAACCAAAATAAAATCAGTCCTATTAGCCTAGGCTAACCTAAAAAAAGTCAGAATAAATGACTATTACCCAATCTGTTGGGATAGATTAAAAAATATGGAAAGAATTGGGAAAACAATTGCTATGTATATTTGCGGTAACGTTTGCATAATAGAGGTGGTTTAATTACCACTGGAGCAAGTGTTCAGCGATAGCTCGTCACTCGTGCTTATTAGTCAAACCAGTTTCTAACTGGAATTCAATTATAGAATGGGTAGAAACCAAACAAGAATTGATAGGAAGCTAACAATTTCACTGTGGTATGTGTCTAGCGAGAGTCATTCACTTCCAATTATGCAGCGAGGCAATTCTTTACTATCATCCAAAAAAGAGGGCTTTCTTAAAATTTACATTTAAGAAAGCCCTTTTTTATTATCTATATAATCAACTATTAATAATCTCCCAATGTTTCTGGCAATTGAGCCAAGGCCTTTTCTAGTTGTGCATCATTTGGTGCAATGCCATGCCACTCATGCGTACCTTCCATAAAGTTTACACCCTTCCCCATTATTGTCTTCATCACAATACAGATAGGCTTACCTTGGCCTGTCATGGATTTAGCCTTATCAAGGGTAGCAATAACATCATCCACATCATTACCATCCATTTCTAGCACTAGCCAATTAAACACTTCAAACTTAGCTTTTATACTACCTAGGTTCATAACATTGTTGGTAGAACCATCTATTTGCTGACCATTAAAGTCGATGGTGGAAATTAAATTATCCACCTTATGGTGTGCCGCAAAAAGTATTGCTTCCCAGTTTTGACCTTCATCCAATTCTCCATCACCATGCAATGAAAAAACAATATTGCTGTCCCCATTAAATTTCTTTGCCAAAGCCGCACCGATAGCTACACTCATTCCCTGCCCCAAAGAACCACTTGCCACACGTATTCCGGGTAAATGATCGTGTGTGGTAGGATGCCCTTGCAAACGGGAATTTATTTTACGGAATGAAGCCAATTCTTTTACATCAAAATAGCCTGCCCTTGCCAGCACAGAATAAAACACAGGTGAAATATGTCCATTAGACAAGAAGAAAAGATCTTCCCCTATCCCATCCATTTTAAAACCAGGTTCACGTTTCATAGTATTAAAATACAAAGTGGTAAAGAAATCTGTGCACCC
>JANYEU010000264.1 GCA_025362915.1 Chitinophagaceae bacterium
GAACTTCACTTGGCGGTTGCACCTGCCGTTCGGCTGCTTCAATACATCATAAAAGAACTGGTCTTCATCATCCCACAAGCCATCATTATCTACGCCCATGGTATCAATGGCTTCGGCTATATATAAAAAGTGTTCTAAGAATTTGGTAGCCATATCCTGATAAACGGGATTGTATTTACTCAGTTCCAATGCAATGCGCATCAGGTTCAGCGAGTACATTGCCATCCAGCTTGTGCCATCTGCCTGTTCTATATAGCCGCCAGTGGGTAAAACAGCACTCCTGTCAAACACACCAATGTTGTCCAATCCCAAGAACCCTCCCTCAAATATGTTGTTACCGCCGGCATCCTTTCTGTTCACCCACCAAGTGAAGTTCAATAATAATTTATGGAAGATGGACTCAAGAAAAGGCACATCTGGCTTGCCATTATTTTTTTCATCTATCTTGAACACACGGAAAGAAGACCACGCATGGACCGGTGGATTTACATCGCTAAACGCCCATTCATAAGCAGGCAATTGCCCATTGGGATGCATATACCATTCCTTTGTGAGCAATAACAACTGCTGCTTGGCAAACTCCGCATCAATCATGGAAAAAGGGATGCAATGAAAAGCCAGATCCCAAGACGCATACCATGGATATTCCCATTTGTCGGGCATGGAGATGATATCGGCATTATTCAGGTGCTTCCAAGTGGAATTCCTCCCCTTCTTCCGTTCTTCTGGCGGTGCAGGTTGTGCGGGGTCGCCGTCTAGCCACTTGGTTACATCATAATCAAAATATTGTTTACTCCAAAGCATTCCTGCAAACGCCTGACGCTGCACATGTTTCTCATCATCATTGGTAAAGTCTTTCTGTATTTCATCATAAAACTCATCTGCATTCTTGATGGCAGCATCAAACAAGGCATCAAAGTCATCAAAAGGATGACTGTTATTTTCTTTGGTCAATCTTAGCTTGAAGGTACTGCTTTCGCCACCATTGATGGTCACATCAAAGTTCACTGCAGCCTTTGTACCCATTGCATTTGCATTTATTGCATCCATTTTACCATGAATCAGATAGTCGTTGATACCATCCTTTACAAAATGGGTGCTATTGGGTGAATTGTACAGTTTTTGGTTATTGGATTCATTATCGCAGAACAATAATGGGAGTTGTTCATTCAAATCGTGCTTGTCAATATAGAGCGTATAATTGTCAAAGTATTGATGGGTAATCAATATATCAGTATTATTGCTAGACATCATTTGAGGCTTGTACTTATAGGCATCATAACCCCAAGACCATGTATTCCTGAACCAAATGGTTGGCAACACATTCAGTGCTGCCGCCTCTTTGCCCCTATTGTGAACGGTTATCTTGATGAGTATATCTGTTTCCGAAGCCTTGGCATACTCAATAAACACATCAAAGTATTTATCCTCAGCAAAAATGCCAGTATCTATCAGTTCAAATTCTGGTTGAGCCTTTGATCGCCTTGCATTCTCATCTACCAACCATTGATAAGGGTATTCTTGCTGCGGATATTTGTACAGCATCTTCATGTAAGAGTGCGTAGGCGTGCTATCCAGATAATAATACAACTCCTTCACATCCTCGCCATGATTACCCTGATTGCCCGTCAGTCCAAAATAACGTTCCTTAATGATGGGGTCTTTCTTATTCCATAATCCTACCGCAAAACACAACAATTGGCGGTTATCGCTTATGCCCGCAATACCTTCCTCGCCCCAACGGTAAGCCTTGCTGCGGGCAGCATCATGCGTTATGTATTGCCATGCGTTGCCATCTGCACTATAATCTTCGCGAACGGTTCCCCATTGTCTATCAGTAAGGTACGGTCCCCATTTTTTCCATTCCGCACCGTTTGTCTGTAAGCGTTCCTGTTCAGTTTGCATATTGTAGAATTGCCGTTGAATAAATATTCCAGGCTTTAAAGATATAAGGCAAATGGTTTCGATTGAATAAAAGTTCAGTTTTCATTTAATCAAACTAATGATAAAACATAACATTATAAAGAAAGGATTCATTCTAGGTGAGATACTTAATAATAAGGCTGCCTCTTTTGGAGGCAGCCTTATTATTAAAACTATCTTACTAAATGCAATAATGGTTGATTATACTCTATCTAGATTTGATAACGAAAGCCCCATGATTCGTAATTAAAGAATCAATTCGGCAAGAAAAGTAATCTATTGAAATATACTCATTGCCTTCACTTTCTTGGATGCGTATGCAATACCAGATGCAGCGAGCATCAAACTCATGCCCCCATCAAAAGGTACTATCGGCCCACCATCACCACTCGGACCATTGCCCGGTGAACCAGGCCCACCAATGCCAGGATCATCTGCCGGACTTTGGGCACTA
>JANYEU010000267.1 GCA_025362915.1 Chitinophagaceae bacterium
TGGTGATGATGGCAAACCTATTGCCATCGGTCGTCCGTGGCACGCCTATCCTAAGGTTGCCATTTTAAATTCGGATATGTGCGAACAGATTGATCCAAAAGGATGGCCTACCACTTGGCGTATGACGTATGCCGATAGTACCGATAAGCTTCATTTGTATGAATATAACAATACTGGCAAAGGGGCCGATATGGGTCAGCGATCAAAATGGCCTGGACTTCGCGCTTTAACTGCTGATGAAGCAAAGGATTATACAATGGAAAAAGTATTGGGAGGATGGAACGGTGCTAAAAATAGGAAGGTAGAGGGTTTGTGAAATGATTTAAGAGGTAACTTTTTTCATATCCGAGATCTCGGATGTCGAAATTCCTATCATTTGCAAGTTCGCCATGCACTACGCTTAACATAATCGAATAGTAAATGCGAAGACCGTGATTAATTGGGGCTGCATTTAAGACAATAGGATTGTACTTTTATTTTTTTTATTGGATTATCTAAGCAAAGCCACAAGTGACACACTTGCGGTAGCAGCGAGTCCGTGTGGCACGCTGATTTGACTTGCGGCAACAGGGAACACAATGGTATTATAAAGAACTTCTTGACAGGAGAAAAGAAATTAACTGTTTCAGATTATACCAACGATGCCAAACACCTCGATTGGGTGGTGGTATCGCGCCCACCATCTGGCGGCAATTTGTCCCTTATACCTACTGAACAATTCCTCACTGCTGATGGCAAAAAAGGTGCATCCATTAGTTTTTATAAGGATGATCATTTTCAGGAAAAGATAACAACACGAATAGATAAGGACATAAACTTTAGTGTGCCAATAGGTGCCAATCCCGATGCTTTGGTAACAACTACCGAAAGGTACAATGCCCGTTGGGAAACCACGGTTATTCCTCCGGTGGATGGGGATTACTATTTGGAGTTACAAGCTAGCGGAAGGTCAAGTTTACTGGTAAATGGCGATATATTGATTTCAATTGCAAAAAACGGGGGTGGGCGCGATAAGCAATTAATCAAACTAACCAAAGGAAAGGCGATTACGGTATCAATATCATTGAACCAAATCAAAGATTCTGATGGTAAATGCAAGTTGTTGTGGTCTGTGCCAGAAACCAATGCAGGCGACCCGCAAAAACTGTTAGAGAGGGTGGCAAACGAAGGTACAACACTCATCTTGGCAGAAAATGCAGATACATGGATGGACTTGATTAGTAAAAATACCAAAGCAACTTGCATCGGTAAGTTTGAGATTGGTACGGCATGGTTAGGCGGTGTTTTCTTTGTAAAACAACATCCATTATTTAAGGATTTGCCTACCAATGATGGGATGAATTGGCCTTATCAGGCAGTGGTGAGGAATGGTGGTGAGCGTTTTGGTTTGGAAGTAGAAGGCGAAGAATGTGTGGCGGGAGCCTATCATGCTTACCCCATGAAACTGGGTACGGCAGTAGGCATAATCCCTTGTGGTAAAGGACAGATAATTTTCAATACACTAGATGTTTGTGGCAATCTGGCCTCCAAAGAATCTTCTGCCGAGGTGGCTAGGAAGTTGCTTTGTAACTTTATAGAATATGGGGTGAAGTAGGATTGTTATTATCTTGACTATACTTAAATGAGTGGTAATCTTACGGCTGAATCTGTCTTGTGGTGTTAACACCATAAAGCATGGTGCCAGCACCGCAAATATTGGTGTCAACACCCTAAACATTGGTGCTAACACCTTAAAGCATGGTGCTAACACCCTAAACAATGGTGTTGCCACCATAAAACATGGTGTTAGCACCACAAAGTATGGTGTTAACACCATGAAGCATATTTAGGCTAAATTGAGTAGTAAATAAGGAGATATTACTAGTCGGTACATCCACAGCAAAGGATAAAAGAATTTACCAGTAAGTCTTGGAGTATGGACTATTAGTGGTGTAGGATTTATGAAAGAAGGCTTTTGAAAGTATAATTGTGTGATATTCGCCAACAATTAATATTTAATAATAACTCAATGAAAAGAACAATTCTTTCGCTTGTTTGCTTTTTACTTCTTGCCAACACTTATGCTCAATCACAAACAGATTCTGTTTATATGTTCTGTTACTTTAAGGGTAATGGTTTGGATGGGTTGCATTATGCTTTTAGTAAGGATGGATTGAAGTACGAGGCTTTGAATAATGATTCTACTTTTTTAAGACCCGTTGTGGCAAAAGATAAATTGATGCGCGATCCATGTATCATCCGTGGGGCTGATGGGTTGTTTCATTTGGTTTGGACAGTAAGTTGGAATGATAAGGGCATTGGCATTGCCTCTTCAAATGACCTTATCCATTGGAGTGAGCAAGTGTTTTTACCAGTTATGGAAAACGAAGTAAGCGATAGTGTAATGAATGCTTGGGCACCAGAAATTACTTACGATCCATATTCAAAAGAATATATCCTATATTGGTCAAGCACCGTAAAAGGAAAGTTTCTGGATACCAAACGCCCAGAAAGCAAGTATAACGGTCGCATTTATTATAAGACAACAAAAGACTTTAAAACATATTCTGATACAAAACTATTGTACGATAAGGGTTTTGATGTAATTGATGCCACCATTAAGGTTTTAGGTAAAAAGCAATACCTGATGTTCTTAAAGGATGAAACCATTGCTCCCATTCCCCAAAAGAATTTAAGAACTGCTACCAGTAAGAATTTTACCGAAGGATATTCCAACCCTAGCGAACCAATTACGGGTAAGTATTGGGCGGAAGGGCCAACGGCTTTAGATATGAAGGGTAAGTGGATTGTATATTTTGATAAGTACAGGGAGCATTCTTATGGCGCAGTTACTTCTACAGATTTAATAAATTGGACAGACATATCCTCTCAAATATCATTGCCAAAAGGATTGCGACATGGTACTGTTTTTACTATTTCTATGGATGAGTTTAATAAGTGGTTTAAATAATTTCGACTGCATTTGGATAAGTACTTCAATTCATTCACCTGCAAATTGGTATCAGGATTGCTCTATAGGGTCAAATAATGAATTATACCCTTAAAATAATCTACATGAAATATGTTATCGTCCTTTTTGCTGGGATTGGTTGTTATTGCCTGCAATACATCCCCACAGAATAATAGTAAAAATGCATCTACGGACAGCCTCATTAATAATCCTGCCACCTATGGTGATGCTGACTACAAGGAAGGTACACGCCTTGTGGCTGCCAATGATTGCCTTGGTTGCCACAAGATAAATGTAAGGACTACTGGTCCGTCTTACGATTCCATTGCAATGCGGTATCCGTTTACAGAAGGGAATGTCGATTTGCTGGCACATAAGATAATAACCGGCGGTGCGGGCAGATGGGGACAAGTGCAGATGACACCGCACCCAACACTTGAAATAAGGGATGCACAGGAAATGGTGAAATTTATTTTGAGCCTTCGCAACAGGCATCAATAAACAAGAATTTTTATAAGGATTTATACGCCGAATAGGGCTAAAGGGTACTTTTCAGAGAGTTTTTGGTAGGGAAGTTGCGTAAGACTTGTACCATAAGGTTTGAAACGTATAGGGTTGTTAATTCAGATTTTAAAGATAAAATTTATTTACACCCAAACAAGCACGCCGATAAAGAAAGCAACTATAGGACAAAAAAAAGCCCGCACTTTTCAGTACGGGCTTCATCATTTATTAATTTAAAGATAGTATATTACCAGAAGAAAGTATATAAGGCAGCAAGAACACCACAGATAATTAAAGCACCAACCGCAAAAGCATTGGTAGATTTAAACATAGTTGTATCCACTTCTAAACCGTGCGCTTTAACGCCATGTCTGCTTTCGTACATGCTGATAACATACATTACCGCAACACTAATTACAAACACTATCCCCATTCTATCTAAGAAAGGAATTTCGTATAATGATATACCGCTTTCTTGCTTTACCAAAGTAGATAAGCCAACTGAATTTAAGAATTCAAGGTTAATAAATGTTGGCATAAACTTGAATAGAACCGATAAGCCAAAGCCACCGATAGTAGCAAACAAAGCCGCATTTGAAGTGGTTTTTTTCCAGAAGAAACCTAGGATGAACATAGCAAAAATGCCCGGACTTACAAAGCCTGTATATTCTTGTATGAAATCGAATCCACCTTTTTTATCAATACCCAAGAAAGGAGAAATTAAACAACCAATAATCATCGCAGCCAAAACGGTTAGTTTACCTGTTGTAACCAATTCGTTTTCGGTAGCGGCTGGTTTAATTTTCTTTTGATAGATATCCAAGGTAAAGATGGTGGCAATACTGTTTGCCTTACCAGCTAATGAAGCAACAATAGCGGCAGTTAAAGCAGCAACAGACAAACCTTTAAAACCAATAGGTAATAAATTCAATAAAGTAGGATATGCTTTATCGCCCACTACTTCTCCTGTTGCATCCATTAATTCGTGGTGAGAGAAATAACCTTTTTGGTTCAATGCATAAGCAGCAATACCTGGCAAAACCACAATTACAGGCATCAACAACTTCAAGAACGCAGCAAATAGGATACCTCCACGTGCAGTCTTTAAATCGGCACCCAAAGCACGCTGTGTAATGTACTGATTACAGCCCCAATAGTTCAGGTTCACAATCCACATACCACCTAACAAAACAGTTAACCCCGGTAAGCTTGGGAAGTTCGGATTATCCTTTTTCAGAATCATGTGAAAATGGTCGTTAGAATTACTCATCATCAATTTAAACCCATTTATAACTCCGCTGCTACCATATTGCTGTGCCACAAGGTCAAGGGCTAGATAAGTTGTTACCAATCCACCCAATATTAAAAAGAATACTTGGATAACATCGGTAAACCCAATAACCTTCATACCCCCCAATGCAATAATAATGGCAAATATTGCCAGCCCGTACATACAAACATATTGGTTGATGCCAGAGATACTGCTGATAGCCAACGCACCTAAGTAAAGGATGGACGTAAGATTTACGATTACATATAATAACAACCAGAACACAGCCATTATCATCGCTACCGTACTGTTGTAACGGGTACTTAGGAACTGTGGCATGGTATATATCTTGTTTTTAAGATATACCGGTATGAAGAAAATGGCTACAATCATCAATGTGGCAGCGGCCATCCACTCATAAGCAGAAATAGCCAAGCCCATCTTGAAACCATTACCACTCATGGCAATAAATTGCTCGGATGAAATATTTGAGGCAATTAATGACGTACCAATAGCCCACCATGTAAGTGAACCTTCTGCCAAAAAGTAATCGTGCGATGCACTTGTTGCTGCTTTTTTCTTACGGTTGTAAATCCAGTAGCCATAAGAAGCTACAACAATAAAGTAAATTAAAAATACAATGTAATCCTGTGGTGCTAATTTGTTCATGTGGCAAAAGTTAGAAAAAGTTTAATTGATTGACGAATGATATTATAACGTTTTCGCAAATATATAAGGTTATAACAAGTGTGGTGCAAACATTTATGCGTTTTGTAAAAAGAAAAGGTCAGCATAGTTAAATGCCGACCTCTTTTTTATTAAATAAAACGATTGATGATGTTTTCCAAGTACTCTTGTTTGCCACTTATTGTTGCAGGCTCGCCATGTTCAATCGCATAAGCACGAAGGTCTTCCAAGGATAGTTTGCCTTCTTCAAAAGCCTTGCCTGCTCCAGTATCAAAAGAGGCATATCTGTTTGTACGAACCTTTTTGTAATCAGATTTGGTCAATATTTCATCAGCCACAATCAATGCCCTTGCAAAGATGTCCATACCACCTACGTGTGCAAAAAACAAATCGGCAGGATCTGTGCTGTTTCTCCTGATTTTAGCATCGAAGTTGATACCGCCGCCTTGCAATCCACCGCCTTCTAAAACAACCAACATGGTTTCCACCAATTCATTGATATTATTAGGGAATTGATCGGTATCCCAACCATTTTGATAATCGCCCCTGTTGGCATCCATGCTACCCAGCATGTTATTATCAACCGCAACCTGTACTTCATGTTGGAAAGTATGACCAGCCAACGTAGCATGATTCACTTCCAGATTCAGTTTAAAATCATTCAATAAATCAAACTTACGTAAGAAGCCAATTACGGTTTCACTATCGTAATCATATTGGTGTTTGCTAGGCTCGCAAGGCTTGGGTTCTATAAAGAAAACACCTTTAAATCCGTTTGCCCTTGCATAGTCTTTAGAAGCATGTAAAAACTTAGCAAAATGTTCTTGTTCGCGCTGCATATTGGTATTTAGTAGGGTCATATAACCTTCCCTGCCACCCCAAAAGGTGTAGCCACCACCGCCTAATTCGATAGTGGCATCAATAGCCGCCTTTACTTGGGCTGCACCATGCGCCACAACGTGAAAATCAGGGTTTGTAGAAGCCCCATTCATATATCTCTTGTTCGAAAATAGGTTTGCCGTACCCCATAAAAGCTTAACACCACTAGCGGCTTGCTTTTCTTTGGCATAAGCTACCAAAGCTTGCAAACGCCTGTCGTTTTCTGCAATATCATTACCATAATCCACCACATCTACATCGTGAAAGCAGTAAAAAGGAAGGTTCATCTTGGTCAAGAATTCAAAGGCTGCGTCCATTTTGTCCTTTGCACGCTCTACCGCATCCGCTTTCACGCTCCAAGGAAATAAATGTGTAGCCTCGCCAAAAGGATCTGCACCACTTCCGCAGAAGCTATGCCAGTAAGCACCTGCAAAACGCAGATATTCCTTCATTGGCTTGCCTGCCACAATCCTATTTTCGTCGTACCAACGAAAAGCCAATGGGTTATCGCTCCCCAACCCTTCAAATTTTACCTGATTGATACCTTTAAAAAATTCTTTTTCTCCTGTAATTACTGTACTCATGTTATTAATTGATAATTGTTAATTGATAATTGTGATTAGACCTATTTTTATTATTAAA
>JANYEU010000283.1 GCA_025362915.1 Chitinophagaceae bacterium
TCTTGATAACATATAAACCTGTATTAGTACACTACAACAGATTATTTAAACAGTATGAAGGACACACAAGTCATTATTACAGGATAATAATGGGTTATAAAGGATATTTGTTACATTATTTATGTTCTTTTTGCAGCAAGCACAGCTATAAATAAGTGTATTAAATACTTATAACACCTAGTCGGTGTCTTCTAATTTTCCATTCGTCCATTTTAAACGTAGCGGATGGCGAACTAGTAAATGCTAGGGATTTTCTAATGCTGATTCTTTGTGTTTATTAGAGTCTTTGCACCTTCCTGGCAATATCTTTCCGTAATTTAACAAATCCAATTCTTTTCTTACTTAAAATCTTAGTGCTACTTCGAGTCTTTGCGCCTTGGTGGCGATATTATTAAATAAAAATATTTTAACAAAACCTTTGTAATTTAAAAATAATATCCCATATTTTCAACACAAATAGAATTATATGATGCGTACACAATTACATATTAATAAGATTTTGACTTTTGCCACTGTGAAGTGTCAATCGTTCTGCGGGGAGAGTAGCATATTTAGATAGAAATATTTTAAAAGATATACAAACCCTCGCTACACTAGCGGGGGTTTTTTGTTTTACGTCAAAAATGGGTTAGAGATGAGAAATTTAAAAATGTTATTCGAACAGTTTATTCAACTGATAGGCTTGGCAAAAAGGGATGCCATGCCGACTTACAATCAGTATGAGGAATTTTTAGGTCCGGAGAGTTATAAACAAGTGTATTGAACAACGTTTCAATCTCACCATATATAACCCGGTCTTATTAAAGCACCGGGTTTTTTATTGCCCGGCAGTGAAGGAAATGAGTATATAACAATTAAAAAGAAAGAGATGGGCAGTGTACTGACAATAGTATGGCTATCTGTTTATTATCGAATGCGATTCAGTCGTTTAATAGACTGGTTGAGTAAGAAAATAGAGCAGTTGGTTGTATGGATAAAAAGAAAGAGGATTGCAAAGAAGCAAATCCACATATTTGATAAGACGTACATCAATACGAACGCGTTTTATCTGCGGGAATACAACAGGGTGCCGTGCGTTACTTTCATTAGTAATGTAGATGTAAAAGCAATTTGTGAAAGCATAATAAGCGGAAGGGCGGGCAGTGTTTTGGCAACCTATCAGAAAGCAGATTACAACTGGCAGCGTCAAAGAAGGGAGTTTAGTAGAAAGCTTTTTATACTGAATGGTAAAATGCTGATAGAAGTAGGAACTGATTGGGTAGAGATTCTTTTCGATAACACCAATTATTCGTTTGCAAATACATTGGCAGATGAGTTTGTACAATGCAAGTCTTCAAAAAGTAATGAATCGGCTCAAATTAATATCATTACCCAAAGTAATGGTTATCTCGAGTTGAAGCAGATGAACATTAAACCAAGTAATCTGGATATTGGATTGTTTTACAATGATGACTTTGCAGAGGTGGATGCCATTATAAAGGAGCGGTTATCTAAGGAAGATGATAAAGGGATTGTATTACTCCACGGATTGCCCGGAACAGGAAAGACAACCTATCTGCGTCATTTGATTGGTGGATTGAAAAAGAAAGTGCTGTTTGTGTCGCCAAGTGTAGCTGGCAATTTGATGAATCCAGAGTTTATAGACTTGTTGATAGATAACCCAAATGCGATATTGGTAATTGAGGATGCGGAAAACATCATAATGGATAGGAAATACAGTAGTAATAGTAGTGTAAGTAACTTACTAAACATAAGCGATGGCTTGCTAAGCGACTGTTTGAATGTCCAGATAATCTGCACTTTCAATAGTGCCTTGAACCTGGTGGATAGTGCCTTGCTTAGAAAGGGAAGGCTGATTGCCAAGTACGAATTTGGTAAACTCTCCACAGACAAATCTCAGAGTTTAAGCAATCATTTAGGATTGGATCAATTGATAGTAAAGCCACAAACCTTGGCAGAAATTACCAATCCCAATCAGTTGCACTTCGAAACGCCACAAGTAAACGTAATTGGTTTTAGACGGGAAATGGTGATGGCGAATTAAGAAATAAGGTAGTAGGCAACTGCGGAAGTGGTTGCCGCTACTTATCAAAACAACAAACACTTAGTGCCACTTAGAGCCTTTGCGCCTTTGTGGCAAACAAAAAAACAATTATTTCAAAAAAGAATGTTTTGGGTGAGAGTAATCATTTTTATCATTCAAATCATTTAATCATTATTAAACAAATGAGCAAGTTAATAATAACAGCTAAAGAGCTGAGGGCTATTAGTTTTCCCGAAAGTCCCGTAATACCTGTTGCCATGGATGTGGTGGGTAAACATTTTAAACATGAAAAGAAGGAGGATATAATGGAGATTTTAAAAGCGGTACTGGCATCGCCGCTAGAATATAAAAATGATGCGGTTCTTGGTATGATTGCCGATAAGCTATTGCCTAAAGAAGAACTGGGAGAACCTGAGATTTCATTGAATACTACGGGTGTGCACTTTAATACTTTCGGTGCGGAACATATTGAACAAGGAGCTTTTTAACAAATGTATAGTGCCGTAAAGTTGCCAATTGCTGTGGCTGGCGCGTTAATGCCCGATGCACATCATGGATATGGGCTGCCCATTGGTGGCGTTTTGGCTACAGAAAATGCAGTAATTCCTTATGGTGTAGGTGTGGATATTGGTTGTAGGATGTGTTTAAGCATCTTTGATATTGACCCAAAAGAATTATCCAATAGGGAACAATACTTTGCCAGAGAAATTAGTGAGGCAACCTTGTTTGGTAGTGGTGCCCAGTTTAAGCAAGCCGAAGACCATGAAGTGATGGACAGCAAGGCATTCTTCGAGAATCCATTGCTAACAGGATTGCATGGAAGGGCTTGGAAACAGTTGGGTAACAGCGGAAGTGGTAACCACTTTGTAGAGTTTGGCGCGGTGACTATTACCGAAAAGGATGAGGTATTAGATGTGGCGCCTGGTACTTATATAGGTTTGTTGAGCCATTCGGGAAGTAGGGCGTTGGGTGCTTGCATCGCCAATCATTACACCAAGATTGCCATCAGTAAAAGGCGGTTGCCACAAGAAGTAAAGAACCTTGCTTGGCTGGATATGAATGAAGAAGCGGGTCAAGAGTATTGGATTGCCATGAACTTGGCGGGCGATTATGCAAGTGCTTGCCACCATATTATCCATGCCAAGATTGCCAAGCAACTAGGGAGCAAACCCATAAAGATGGTGGAGAATCACCACAACTTTGCTTGGAAGGAAACGTTTGAAGGCAAAGAAGTGATTGTACACAGAAAAGGAGCAACACCTGCTGGTAAGGATGTGTTGGGTATTATTCCCGGAAGCATGACTGCCAATGGTTACATAGTAAAGGGTAGGGGAGAAGTGGCTTCGCTCAATT
>JANYEU010000041.1 GCA_025362915.1 Chitinophagaceae bacterium
TCATAAAATTGCATATGAAAATTTGTATAACTTTTTGACAAGTACCGATTTAAATATAGAAATTGAAACTCTTCCACCGTATGACAATAAATCTGAGGCAGTAGAAGTGTTGAATAAAGTTTTAGATAATGCAAATTATAAGTTTAGACCTAAAAACTCTATTGATAATGACGCATTAATGATGTGCCACCTTTGTAATCCAGAAATTCACAGAACTGAACCATTTTTTTTAACTTGGGATAAAGTGTTTACTAAGTTTAGGAAAGACTATATTTCAAAGTACAAAAGGAATAATATTATATCTTTTCACTTATTTAATCCTGCTAAGTTCTTAAATCACTTATCACTATTAACTCTAAAAATTAATCCGCAAGCAATAACAAATGATTTTCTTTCATTGATGGATAGTAATAATATTCATGAGAGAACTCAAACAATATGGGATGTAGTTAATAAATTTTTAAATATTGATAGTATAAACTCGCAAAAAAGAAAGAAATACATCCACAGAATAAAAGAATTGTTTGAACAAGAACTTGATTATTCGATAGAAGATTTTAATGATGTTGAAAAAACAAATAAAGTATTTTCACCCCTAGAAAATATAATCTCCAAAATAAGTGACCATTTCAATTATACATCTGAGTTTAATATTTTACAGTATCGAAATCTACTTTTGTCTGAAGATTATTTTGAAAAGGTTTCAAAGCTTATTTTTTCAAATGTAGCAGAACAAAGTAATAACAATGATGTAATAGGTGAGTTAGAAGATCTTATACGGTCATTTAATGATGAAGTCAATTCTTCGTTAGTAACTAGCTAATCTTAACTAGGGCAGGAGTATTAAATATAGTAAGGTAAACTACGAAATTGGCAACTAGCGAAGTGTCTCCTGACCTGGCCTGCATGTTACTAGGGTTACATAAATAGCCATAAATAAAAATTAGATAATAGTTAGGCACGGGCAAGCGGTGATGTGAAAGTGCGAAGAATAAAGAAAATATCAGCTAGTCATTCACTTCGTATTTGCTGGGCAATCATATTAAGCGAGGCTCGTGGTCAACGAATAAAAAGTTTATTTCTTATAAAAAACAAATAGGGTAGAAAATTTACCACGCCGTATAAGGAAACATAATTAGTTTCGTAGCAATAATAAAAACAAATGGATAACCTAGAAACATACTTGAAGGATATTGAAAAACTTTGTAAATCACACAAAGTGAAGAGCCTGTATGCTTTTGGGTCGGTATTGACGGATAACTTTAATGAGCATAGTGATATTGATTTGGTGGTTGATTTTGCCAATGTGGAATTGGAAAACTACGCAGATAATTACTTCGACTTTAAATTTTGTTTACAGGACATCTTGCAAAAACCAATTGATTTATTGGAAGAGAAAGCGATAAAAAATCCATATTTCAGGCAGTCCATCAACCAACAAAGACAGCTTATTTATGGACAATAAACTAAAACCTTGCCTCTATGATATACTAAACGCCATCATGGAAATTGATAGTTTCTTTCTTGACTCTCCTAAAGAATTTACTTTCTATCAAAAAGATCTTAGAACTAGAAGGGCAATAGAAAGAAACATCGAGATAATTGGGGAGGCAATGAGCAGGATTTTGAAAGAAAATGAATTGATTGTAATAACCAATTCCAGAAAGCTAGTTGATGTTAGAAACCGTATCATTCATGGTTACGATTCTGTTTCAGACGATATAATTTGGAGTATTGTGATAACACACCTTCCATTGCTTCAAAAAGAAATAGAAACTTTGCTAGGGGAGTAACGAATTTCAACCAGTTGGGGTGTTTACATTTGGAGTGGCATGATTTGGTAACTTTTTGGAAGTTGCCAAATCTAATAAGGCATAAAATTCAATTAGATAGATTTACCAACTGCTGAAAAGTTAGCAAATCAGGTTCAAAACGGGTGGTAAACAGCGTAAATACACAATACACCGCTACTTTATTTTGCTAATCTGCCTAAAATTGAAAGAAAATGAAAATAGTTCTTGTGGGTTTCCAAAAATACCCCTACATTTGCATTCCAAATAAATCGCGAGGTAGAGCAGCGGTAGCTCGTCGGGCTCATAACCCGAAGGTCATAGGTTCGAACCCTATCCTCGCAACAAGAAAAGAGGTTGTCTCATTAAAATGGGACAACCTCTTTTAGTTTCTGTATCACTGATGAAATGATTTGAATGAAAGAAGTGATTGATCAATTTGATTTTTGAATTTCAATCGTTAGATTTTTGCAAACTATTTAATTTGCCACTGAGATACAGAGAAAAGACAAGAATGAATCAGTAAAAGTTTCATTTCAAAGAATATAATCATAATTTATGAAAGCAGGTTTTGTAAACATTTTTGGTAAGCCCAACGCAGGCAAAAGCACACTGCTAAATGCACTGATGGGAGAGAAAATGGCAATTGTGTCTCACAAGGTACAGACTACAAGGCACCGTATTAAAGCCTTTTTGAATAAACCAAATGAATACCAGATAATATTTTCTGATACGCCAGGGATAATAGAAACCACCAAATATAGACTCCACGAAAAAATGATGTCGGCCGTAAAAGGTGCTTTGGAAGATGCGGATATTGCCTTACTGATAATAGATATAAATGATAATCTGGAAGAATGTGATGCCATTTTTCAATCACTAAAGCTTTCTGTACCGGCATTGCTTATCTTAAATAAAATAGATGTTGCTGCTAATGGTAAAATTGCTTTGGCAGAAGAATTCTTTAAGGATAAAAGTTATTGTAAGAAAACAATTAAGATTTCCGCCCTTCAAAAGAATCACTTACAGAAAGTATTAGCAGCTGTAATAGAAGAACTGCCAGAAGGCGTTCCTTTTTATAATGATGAAGATTTGAGCGATTTGCCAACAAAGTTTTTTGTAAGTGAAATAATACGTGAGAAAATCTTTGAATTGTTTAGTGAAGAAATACCTTACCAAACTGCGGTGATGATTAATGAATACAAGGAAAGGGAAGACATTACCAAGATACAGGCAGATATTATCGTGAATAGGGATACGCAAAAATCTATCATCATTGGCGAAAATGGTAACATGATTAAGAAGATAGGTATTGCGGCAAGGGCAGATATAGAGGCATTCATACAACAGAAAATATTTTTGGAACTGTTTGTAAAGGTGAAGCCAAAGTGGCGCGACAATGATTTGAAGTTAAAAGAGTTTGGATACAATTAAGGGGTTTCAGGTTACAAGTTACTGGATACATGTTATGAAAACCTGAAACCAGTAACTTGTATCCTGAAAGTTTTTATCAATTATCAATTAGAACATTATGGGTGGATATACAATAGCAATAGCAGGAAGACCCAATGTGGGTAAAAGCACTTTGTTTAATCGTTTGCTAGAGCAACGAAAAGCGATAGTGGATGATATAAGTGGTGTGACCAGAGATAGGCAATATGGCGTTGCAGACTGGAATGGAAAGGTTTTTAACCTGATAGATACAGGTGGGTTTGTGCCAGATTCGGTTGATATATTTGAAACAGAAATACGTAAACAAGTAAAGATTGCCATTGAGGAAGCGAATGCCATCATATTTATGGTGGATGTAACTACGGGTATTACCGATCTTGACGATTCGATGGCAGATTTGCTTAGGCGCAGTAGCAAACCTGTTTACTTGGTGGTAAACAAGGTGGATAATGGACAAAGAAATCTGGATGCCACGGAGTTTTATAGTCTTGGGTTCGATACCATATATACAGTAAGTTGCCTTAGTGGAACAGGTACGGGCGAATTGCTGGATGCAATTGTAGATCCGATTACACCAGAAGAGGTTGAGGCAGCTTCTAAAGAAGTGGAGTTGCCAAAGATTGCGATAATGGGGCAACCCAATGTGGGCAAGTCCTCATTATTGAATGCGATGGTAGGAGAGGAGCGTACCATTGTAAGTAATATTGCTGGTACCACCCGCGATACCATACATACACATTATAACCTGTTTCAAAAGGAATTCATACTGATAGATACCGCTGGGCTACGTAAGAAAACAAAGGAAAAAGAAGACCTTGAGTTTTATTCTGTAATCCGAGCCATCCGTGCAATGGATGAAGCGGATGTTTGCATGTTGGTAATAGATGCCGTGAATGGTATTACTGCGCAAGATGTAAACATTTTCAGTTTGGCAACCCGCAAAGGGAAGGGCGTAGTTGTATTGGTAAACAAATGGGATTTGATAGAAGATAAAGGTGCCAATACTGCCCGCGACTATGAAAAACAATTGAAAGAGCGTATTGCCCCATTTACCGATGTGCCCGTTATCTTTATCTCTGCCAAGGAGAAGATAAGAATATTTAAGGTAATAGAGGTGGCATTGGAAGTTTGTGAGAGCAAAAAGAGAAGGATTGCCACCTCTGTATTGAATGATGTGATGCTAAAAGCCATTGAATCTTATCAGGCACCAGTGGTTAGGGGTAATTTGGTAAAGATTAAATATGTTACCCAGATACCTACACACGTTCCATCTTTTGCATTCTTTACCAACTATCCGGATGATATAAAAATGCCTTACAAGAATTACCTCGAGAATCAGTTGAGGAAACATTTCAACTTTAAAGGGGTTCCAATTAGAATTTTCTTCAGAAAAAAATAAATTTTCTACAAAATTTGGTTAATTCGATTAGGAATATATCTTTGTCGCAATTAATTAATTAAATAAATAAAAAATTACATGAAAAAATTATTCCCCGTTCTTTCTTTAGCTCTTGTATTCGCTGCTTGTGGTGGTGGTAAAACTGAAACTGTTGTTACTGATTCTACAAAAGTAGTTGTTGATTCTACTAAAAAAGATACTACTAAAATGGTAATTATGGATTCAACTATGAAAGATTCTACCAAGAAATAATTTTAGGAATTATTAATTGATATAAAGAGGCTAATTCAAAGAAATTTGAGTTAGCCTCTTTTGTTTGCCGGAAATTTTTGGAAAGTAATGGTTAATGATATGGACAAGCAGCCCCTTATTGATTTCATCAAGCAAAACATACCAAACATTATTGCCAACAATCAGGCACTATCAATAATAGCCGATAATTTTGAGGAAAAGGAATTTGTAAAAAATGAATATTTCTTGAAAGAAGGTAAGGTGAGTGGCTATTTGTATTTATCGGAAGGGTTTATGCGTGCCTTTACTTTTGATACCGATGGAAATGAGGTGACCACTCATTTCTATCCCAGAAACAGGGTGATATTTGAAGCCGCTTCCTTTTTTCAGCATAGTATTTCTACAGAAAACATACAGGCCGTAACTGAATGCAAGGGATATTATACTTCATTTGATAAACTGAATAACCTCTTTCATTCCTTTCAAGAGTTCAGGGAGTTTGGACGGGCTATGTTGGTGAATGAATTTGTGGCATACAAAAAGCGCACATTAGCCATGATTAATAAAAGTGCGGAAGAACGTTATATAGAGTTGATTGAAACCAATCCTGAAATATTCCAATACGCACAGCTAAAACACATTGCATCCTACCTCGGCCTTACGGATACATCCCTTAGCAGGATAAGGCGGGAATTTTCTAAAAAGTAATTGCTACGCAGGAGTTTTTTACCACAAAGCACACTAGGAAAAGAAAACACTAAGTACACAAGGTATCTTGTTGAGTATTTAATGCTTCTTTTAATCTTTGTGAATCTCGGTGAAAACCATTGTGTTCCTAGTGGTTAACATTCCTATTTCTTGTCATTTGACAAGTGTTTTCAACTTAGAGAGGGGTTCCTTTGCATAAATAAAATTATGGAATAATATACATTAGCTGCGAATGGTTAAATCCAGTTGCATGTAGCTGGTAAATTATTTGTTTATCAATGAGTAAAATTTGAGAGAATAGACGTGAATACCTTTTTATAGCTTAAAAAATCATGAAATAGTT